>NZ_JARDJH010000020.1:0-82290 GCF_039907755.1 Pseudarthrobacter sp. CC12
CAACAGACACACCCGGCACCACCCAAACCAAACATTCAGGATCGCTCCGGAGCAACTTTTCAAACTTACCCGATCCCACCCGGCTTTGCAAACCACGTCTCCGTGACCCACAACCACCAGGATCAGCCCCCACCCACCAACAGCACGCACAAAAAGCGAACCATTTTCCAGGCCGTTCAAAAAAGGGGGGTTGGCCGCTATCTTTCCGCTTCAGCGGCGGCGACTCAGAAAACAATACCCGCACACAACCCCCACCGCAAATCGGGCGGAAGGTGGTGGCGAATCCGCGGAATTCCGGGGCAGGAGGGGCGTTTCGGGCACCCAAGCAGGCTGCCGGCGTCGTAAATCCGCTGTGTGTGCTGCCGCACACTGCACCACCACGGCCATGACCGCCGTTGGAACCGCTACCGAACGAGCTGTGGACGCCTCCCAACAAAGGGAAGCGTCCACAGCTCGTCCTGGTGGCTACCAGCTACTTGGCAATACCGCCATGCTTGCTGCAGGCGCCCTGCCTCGTCGTGGAGGGCCACACGTAGCCGTCGCTGCAGATGATCGCACCCCCAACATTGGGCACCGTGACGGCCGGCGCCTGTTGCTGAGCTTGCTGCGCAGCTTGTTGCGCCGCCTTGGCAGCTGCGTCCCGGGCCGCTTGGTCGGCTGCAGCCTTTGCAGCAGCAGCCTGATCGGCGGAGGCCTTGTCAGCCGCGGCTTTTTCGGCAGCGGCCTTGTCCGCTACCGCTTTAGCTGCAGCCTTTTCGGCGGCAGCCTTGTCGGCGGCGACCTTCTCGGCAGCCGCCTTCTCTGCGGCAATTTTGGCGAGCGACTTCACGCCGAGGTGCACGGTGGAGCCCTTCGCTGCTGTGGCGCCGCTGGCGGGATCCTGAGTCATCACCTGCCAGTTCTTCTCCACGATGATGGTCTTGCCGTCCACGATGTCCTTGGCCTCAACCTTGAAGCCGAGACCCTTTAGTTGGTCCGTGGCCTTGTCCAGGGTCAGGCCCACCACACCTGGAACGGCAACAGACGCCCCAGCGGTGGCGGTGGACGTGGCAGCGGATGCGGGTTCGACGGATGCCTGCTTGCCTCCGCAGCCGGTCAGCAACAGGCCGGCCAGGACGGCAAGCGCCAACGATTTCTTCAGCCGCGCGGTGACCGGGTGGGCGGCATACAGGTTGTTGTTCATGATTCCCCCTAGGAATGCGATGTGGTGGTGATGCGGTTGGGCCGAGGCCCGAGGAAAGATCCGGCGGCTACTCGCAGGCGACTCCGTCGGAGTCACGGTCCAGCGCGGGCCGGTATCCGGCTTGGCCGGCGTAGAGCGGCGCGGCTCCTGCAGCCCTCGCCGCCGCGCAGTTGGCGTAGTAGGCAGCAGCAGGTGCCGGCGCGGCAGGAGCCGGGGCCATGGGTGCTGGTGCAACAGGAACAGGAACAGGGGCGACGGCGGCAGGTGCGGGTGCGGGTGCTGCCGGAGCGGGAGCAGGTACAGGAGCGGCGGCAGGTGGAGCAGGTACAGCAGCGGCGGCGGGTGCCGGCGGCAGCTGGTTGGTCGGCGCCAGCTGCCCGGCGCAGTCGCCCAGGATCCGGGCAATCGCATCGTGCTCCGCCTGGGTGACCCACAGCCCGTATGTCGCCTTCACGGAAACCTGCCGGGCAACGTACTCACAGCGGAAGCCCTTGTTCGGCGGCAACCAGGTGGCCGCATCGCCGTCGCCCTTTTGCTGGTTGGTGGGCCCGTCCGTGGCCTGCAGGTTCAGCGGATCGTTGGCGAACGCCGTCCGCTGCTCGGCGGTCAGCTGCTGCGCGCCCTTCTGCCAGGCGTCGCTCAAGGCCACCACGTGGTCGATCTGGACGGCACTGCTGGTGGCCGAACCCCTGACAAAGCTGATGGTCTTGCCCGTGTAGGGGTCGGCCAGCGTTCCCGACTGCACCTTGCACGGCACACTGTTCGTGTACGACACGCCGGTGAGGTCGCGTTTGAGGATGTCGTTGCGCGTATCGCACCCATTCCGGTCCACGTCTGCCCACGCCTGGCCGAACTGCGCGCGGTCGTACCCCGTCTTCGGCGCCCGGCCCTTGATCGGCAAGGTTGCCAATACGTCCAGCGCCTTGCTTGCGTACGCTGGCTGCGCACTGGGCGCGGCCGCGGTGGCACCGGCGGCAAGAACGCTTGGATTCTCCGGGTCCAGCGGCTCCCCGGTGTCCGTCGGCGTGGCAGTTGGGGTGGCCGACGGCGAGGCCTTGGCTGTCGCCGTCGGGCTCGCTTTCGCCGTCGCCGCTTTGGCAGTGCTTTCCGAGGAGGCTGCCTCCAGGTCCGCGCCGACAACGCGCGGCAGCGCGACAGCGCCACCGATGAACAGCGCCAGAGCGGCGGCGATTGCGACGGCGCCGGCCTTGCGTTTGGCGGGCAGCCACGCCCAGGAGCGCCGTCCGGTGAGGAGTACATAAAGGCCGGTAAGGGCAGCTGAAATGCCCAGGATAATCAGGGCTCCGCCAATGCCGCCGCCCAGTGCTCCGAAAAGCATGAACAGCCCGGTAATACCGGCAACAATGAAAGTGGAAAAGCGCGGTTTCCGTGGCGGCTTCGGCGCAGGCGCGGAAGGAACAAACCCCAAGAGGGTGTCATAGTCGGACATTCATTTCCCCATATACAAGGGGCCTAGAGAGTTTTGCCCCCGCAATCCCGGGCCTGCTGCATAGCCCGGTAAACTCATCACCGCCGAGCCTATGCACCCCGCTGCTCCGTTTACGCAACTTACTGCGATCCTCAGGCAACATTCACGCAGTCTTGAGGAAACCTTGAGAAATTCCCGTCGCACTCCGCGTTCGAGGCTCAATAAATGCGCGGTAATTCAATCCGGCAATCGATCTGTGCCTGCCGTTCCCCTGGCGTGACGTCCAAGGCTAGAGTGGCCTCCATGCAAATGCGCCTTGAGGTTGTACAGGTCCCGGTTTCCGACGTCGACAGATCAAAAGCGTTTTACACGGACAAGCTGGGCTTCGTCCTCGACCATGACGTGGAACATATCCCGGGCATGCGCGTCGTCCAGCTGACGCCCCCTGGCTCTGCCACGTCGGTGGTCATCGGCACCGGCATGACCACCATGACCCCAGGCAGCCTCGAGGGCCTGCAGCTGGTTGTTCCGGACATCGCCGAGGTTCGCAGCGAGCTGGTGGGCCGCGGCGCGGACATCAGCGAGATCCAGGACCTGGGCGGTGTCCTGTTCGCCTACTTCAGCGATCCCGACGGCAACCGCTGGGTCATGCAGGGCCAGACGCAGGACCATGTCCGGGACGCACACAAACCCTAGGAAGGGCTGGCTATAGCTCCAGAAGCGCCCAGAGGCGAGCGGGCGTCGGCAGCGGAGAATCGCTACCCGGATGCGGGCGCCGCGCCACCCGGAGGGCGCTCCATTACATCCTGGACCAGCTCATTGTGCCGCAGGAACCAGGGTTTGAAGGGTGGATCGAAGCGGGCGAACCGCGGTGCACCCACAGGCGTAAGGCCGGCCAGGGTGAGCGCCGCCTGCAGACCGGCGTTGCGCCGCTCAAAGGCCGACGCCGAACCGCTGCCCGAGAAGCCCAGCACGGCAGCGAGGGAACCGGGCACCGCCCGCACCGTGACCCTGGGATCGGTGGGCACGGGAGCAGTTTCGGCATTCAAGCCGGCCGGCAGGACAAAGGCCACCGAGAATTCCGCCGGCTCCCCTGATCCAGGCAGTGGTCCGCGCTGGAGTACGGGTGCGGTCATGGCGAGCTTTTGCCCTCCCGCTTCCTGGATCACCGGTGCGGTCATCGCCAGTTTCTGCCGGGCCGTGTTGTTGCCGCTGATGTAGTTGAAGAGGTACCGGAAGGCGGCGTTGCCTGCCCGGTCGAAATCGGCCGTCACCGACACCTCGGCGACCACGTAATCGGGGTACCGGCGAAGTTCGAAGTGGGGGTAGCGCCGGACCAACTCAAAGGGCTGTTGTTCAGTCATGGTGCGCACAGCCTACGCCCGTCAGGCGGGAGCGGACAGGGCGGGGTACGGCCCGGAGCGGACAGCCGGAAGCTCCGGCTACACCACCTGTGGCGTTCGGCGCCGCCGCGACCTGGCGCGCAGAACAGCGCTGCCGACCAGGACGATGTACAAGAGGCCCAGAACTCCGAAAATGACCGTCAGGACAACCCCGGCTCCACGCAGCCAAACGCCGTCGCTCTCGTAGCCGGGCACGATGGCCCGCCCGGGATTGTTTTCGGCATAGACGACCGTCACGCTGCTGCCCACTACGGGATACTGATCGTGGTCCACAGCGGCGAAGGTCCGGTGGACCGCCCCGTCCGCGGCCGGGAATTCCACCTGCATCCTGCGTTCGGACGCTTTGGTGACGTCGTCGAAGTGGATGATGGTTCCGGTCGCCTGGACACCAGAACGGGCGAGCTCCTCATCGGCGTTGATCATGAAGCTGCCTACGCCGATCATGATGGGCCCCAGGCAGAGCACCAGGACAGTCACGGCCAGGTTCAATTTCCGCTTCCACGACAGCGGGGGTTTACGGTTTCCATCAGTTCTGCGCCCAGTCACGGCTCCCATTGTGCCGGAGCTGTCAGCAAAACCACACCTCCATCCATTGCCTGCGGCAACCAACGCGGGCATAATGGTTAGCAGAACTAATTAGCAGTGCTAATAAATGCCAGCAGGAGGCGCACACCCCTATATGTCCCCCATCCAAACGACGCACCAGGCAAGCGCCGGCCCCACGGCCCCCGACACCCTCGCCATCGATCTCCGCACCGCTGTGATGCGCACGTCGCGCCGGCTTCGCGTCGAGGCCACCGGAGACGCCATCACCCCCGGCCAGTACACAGTCCTGGCCCTCCTGAACGGCAGCGGCCCCAGCACCCTGCGCGATCTCGCCAGGAGTGAGCACGTCCAGGCACCGTCCATGACCAGGATCGTCAACGCTCTTGCGGAGCAGGCGTTCGTTACCAGGAGCGCCGATCCCGACGACGGCCGGCAAGTCCGCGTGGACATCACCGACGCCGGCAGGAAAGTCCTGGCCGAGGCCCGGAGCCAGCGGACCGCCTGGTTGGCGCAGCGTGTGGCCGGACTCGGTGAGGAAGACCGGCTCATTCTCAGCCGCGCAGCCCGCATCATGCAGGAAATGAGCGGCAAATGAGTGCGATGTTCCGCGCCCTCGAAAATCCCAACTACCGCATTTGGGCCAGCGGCGCGATCGTCTCCAACATCGGCACCTGGATGCAGCGCGTCGCCCAGGACTGGCTGGTCCTGACCGTCCTTACCGATCACTCGGGAGCCGCCGTCGGCCTCACCACGGGCCTGCAGTTCCTGCCAATGCTGCTCTTCGGCCCCTACGGCGGGGTCCTGGCGGACCGCTACCGCAAGCGAATCATCCTCATGTGGACGCAGCTGGCCATGGGCTTCACCGGACTGGCCATCGGCCTCCTGGTGGTCACCGGCACCGCGCAACTATGGCACGCCTACGTGGCCGCCTTCTGCTTGGGCGTGGCCAGCGCGGTGGACGCACCGGCGCGCCAGGCCTTCGTATCGGAGCTCGTGGGCCAGGAGAACATTTCCAATGCGGTGGCCCTGAACTCAGCATCCTTCAACACCGCCCGGCTCACCGGACCTGCCATCGCCGGCGTGCTCATCGCCTGGGTGGGTACCGGGCCGGTGTTCCTGCTCAACGCCGCGAGCTTCGCCGCCGTCCTGGTTTCGCTGTTCCGAATCCGCACCACCCAGCCCGCCCCTATCGCGAGGGGCGAGCGGAACAAGCACCAGGTGGCCGAGGGCATCCGTTACGTGCGGCGCCGGCCGGACCTGATGCTGATCATGGTCCTGGTGGGCATCCTGGGTGCGTTCGGCATGAACTTCCCGGTGATCAACTCGCTGATGGCCACCACCGAGTTCCGCATGGGACCCAGTGAATTCGGGCTTCTCGGCTCCATCATGGCCGTGGGCACGCTGGCCGGCGCCCTCCTCGCGGCACGCCGCTCCGGGCCGCGGCTGCGGTTCCTGCTGGGCGGAGCGCTGGGACTGGGCATCTTCACGGTCCTGGGCAGCATCGCCCCGACGTTCTGGATCTACGCGGCAATCCTGATTCCCGTGGGCCTGGCGTCCATCACGTTCCTGAACAGCTGCAACACCAGCATCCAGCTCTCCGTGGAGCCACAGTTCCGGGGCCGCGTACTGGCCCTCTACCTGGCCATCCTCCAAGGCGGCACCGCCATCGGTTCGCCGCTGGTGGGTTGGATCGGCAGCGAGTTCGGCGCGCGCTGGTCCGTCGCGGTGGGCGGCATCGTGGTCCTGCTTGCCGGTATCGCCGCCGTTATCGCCGTCACCAGGCGCAACCAGCTCACCCTGCGCGGCGCACTCCGGATGGCCCTGGGCAGGCGCGAGCCCGCAGTCTGAGCCCGCTGCTGCGGTGGCGGGGCATCACTGTTGCGGGGCGGCCACGATGTCCACCGAGATTTCGACAACCGGCACCGTCCCCTTGTTCTCGAGCCAGTGGGTGGTGTGGCGGTCCTCCTGCCAGCCCACCCCCGGCCCGTACTCGGTGACCAAGCCGTCCCGGTGCTCCGTGACAGTCCCCTGAAGGACATAAACCGTCCCGGGCCGGCCCACGTGGTCATGGAGGGGGCCGAAAACTCCGCCCGGCTCGATGGTCACCATCCGCATCCGGAGCTGGCGCCCGTCCATACCCTCAATTTCGCCGGCAAGATCCACCGTCGACAGAACCTCCATGGAGACGCCCTTTGTCTCCGGCACCACTTCTTCCACGCCCACCGCTTTCCCTTCCCTCCGGACTGCTTACGACGGCGGCGCCGGCCTGCCGCTGCCACGCACCCGGGTGCGGGTGCTTCGGGCGGCACGGGCCGGCGTCGTACTTTCTATTGCGGGGCCTGCACTACGGGCCCTGGCCGTCAAGAAGGCATCGAGGAGATGTTGAGGATGTTGCCCTCGCTGTCCAGGAACCAGGCCGCCTGGCCGTAGCCCTCCATTGATGCGATGCCGTTCTCGGTCTTGAGTCCGGGCATGTCGTAGTCTTCGAAAACGACGCCGCGGGCACGGAGTTCGTCCACGTCGCGCTGGACATCATCACTGGCCCAGCCGATTTGTGTGTTCTTGGCCGAACCCGCGTTGTCCGTCTGGTAAATCAGGAACGAGGTCCCCTTCCCACACCGGTAGACAAGGCCGCCATCGGCCATGGTCCGCTCGGGCTCAAACCCCAGCTTGTCCCGATAAAATTCCTTGGCCCGGTCGATATCCTTCGCAGGCAGCACAGCCATGACTTCCATATCTTTGAGCATGACAAACAACTTCCCTTGCTGTTGTGATGGCGTCGCTCTCCCCCGAAAACGGTCCGGCCGTCCCCCGCCGGGCCTCGTGGCCGTCCTTCCCGCCGACTGCCGGGGCGGCCACCCGAAACCCCGGCGGAGCGGTGGCAGCAGCCAGCGCAGCGGGGTCCCCGAAGTCTACGAGGCCATTATGGAACTGAATTTCCCGCGGCGAAATAGGGGATTTTTAAGGGGGCCCTTGCCTTCCGGAACTATTTCCGGGCTGCCCGGACAGCCTTGCGTACCGCGGCTCCGGTTGCCGTCACCAGGGGCACCAGGCACACCAGGGCGGCAATGGTGTTGGGGCGGAAGACGGTCCTGCCGTTGACCGTGCGGTAGACACCAAGCGGCACCACAACCCCGCCGCCTCCCCCGCCGGAGGCACCCTCCCCGGATTCCGTGCCGCCACCGAAACCGAAGGACACCAGGGCCACGGGCACCATCTCCTCCCCGTTCAGGTTCACGGGGGCGCCGTACGCGCGGGCGACGCCCATGTTCTTAAAACTTTCCGCGAGGGACTCAAGAGTGTCAGCCATGGCATCACATTAGGCACCCCTGCAGCGCATTCGGAAGGACCATAAGTCCTGCCGGACTGCATGGGCTCCGGTGGCCGGGCGCCCGTCCCTTCAGGTGGCGTGGCCGCAGGTGGCGCGGGCCGTCGTCGTCCGTTGCTCTATCCCCGGATCTCCGCCATACGCAGCCGGACGATGTCCTCCACCACGTCGTCCGGCACGGGGTGGGCCGCGGTGAAGCGGATGGTCCCCTTGGAAAGTGAATACCCTTCCAGCCGGTCCGCGACTGCAGCGACGACCGCGCCGGAGAAGGGGAAGATCGAGAGGTGCTTGGCTGCCTGGACGGCGGCAAACAGGGGTTTGCCGTCCAGCTTCAGCGCGGGCATGCCGTAGCTCATGCCCTCCGTGGTGTCCGGGGCGATGGACCTGGCGAGCTCCACCACGTGCTGCAGGCAGCTGCGGTCCGGTTCATCCAGCGCGGCCAGCGCATCGTCCACGGCGCCCAACGGGAACCTCAGCTCTTCCTGGCCGCAACCGTGGAGGCCAGCGCGGCCAGGCCCCGCTCAAAGTCGCCGCCCACCATCTTGTCCATGTTCATGAACAGCGCAAAGACCTTACCGAGCCCTTTGTTCTCCCCGGTCATCAGCCACGTCACCTCCGTGCCGCCAGGAGCCGGGCTGAACGTGAACGTCGTGGGGTTCAGGGCCTTGAACGGCTTGGTGAACTGCAGCCGGATCCCGATTCGGCTCGAAGGTACGGACTCCACTATCTCCATGGTTCCGCTGCCGGCCTTTCGGTTGCCGTTCCACTCATAGCCCGCGCCGGTCCCTGCGTCACTGCCGAAGTAGCGGCGGCTCATCCCTGGATCGACCGCCTCCCAGGGGGACCACGCGGTCCATTCGTGGAAGTTGTTCACCAGCGGAAAGATCTCCTCGGCGGGGGCAGGGATGACGGCGCTGCGGCGGACTTCGAAAGTAGACATGGGCCCAGCATAGGGCCGCGGGCCGCCCGCGTTAAGGGAGGACCACGTTGACCGGGTCCTTGCCCTCCACCAGCAGCCCAATCTGCTTCCTGAGCAGCCGGACCATCCGGGGGAACATGGCCGAACTGGCGCCACCGACGTGCGGGGTGATGAGCACGCCCGGAGTGGTCCACAGCGGGTGGTGCGCAGGCAGCGGCTCCGGGTCGGTCACGTCCAGGGCAGCCCGCAGCCGGCCGCTTGACGTCTCGGCGAGCAGGGCGTCGGTGTCCGCCACGGGCCCGCGGGCCACATTCACCAGCAGGGCTCCGTCGGGCATGGCTGCCAGGAACTTTGCATCCACCAGCTGCCGGGTCTGCCCACCCAACGGAACACTGACCACCACGATCTCGTGCAACGGCAGCTGGTCGTGGAGCGAGTCGATTCCGTAAATGGTCCCGTGGGCGTCCTCGCGGGCGCGGCTGGCCATCCGGGTGACCTCGGTTTCGAAGGGCAGGAGCCGGGCTTCGATGGCCTTCCCCACTCCCCCGTAGCCCACCAGCAGCACCCGCCGGTCAGCCAGGCTGGGCCGCGGGCTGTTGTCCCAGGTCCCGGTTTCCTGGTTGCGGACGAAGTCCGGGATACCGCGCTGGGAGGCCACCATCATGCCCACGGCGAGCTCCGCCGTCGACGTCTCATGCACTCCTGCCGCGTTCGCGAAGGCGATGCCTGGCGGCAGAACTGCGGAGACGCCGTCGTACCCGATGGACTGGCTCTGCACCAGGCCGACGTCGACCCCCTCCAGGGCCGCGAGCGCGGTTGGGTTGCCCATATAGGGCGGCACCAGAAGGTCCAGCCGGCCTTCCGGCGCGGGTCCGTCCAGGTCCCAGAGGACAAACTCGACGCCGTCAATGGGCGTGAGTGCGTCCAGCAGGTTTTGGGCGGGCAGGCAGACACGCAGCGGCGCCGTCACGCGGCGACCATCAGAAGGTGCCGTTTGGCAGGCAGCAGGTACTCATGGGTCTCCAGGGTTCCGGGCCCGGCGCAGCTGCAGCGGGCGTTGAAGTTCCACAACCAACCTATCCCCCGGTACCGCCCACGCCGATTTTTCGCTCCGCAACACGCTGCCGCCGGCGCCCTGTCACGTCCATGACAGCCCGTCCAATCCTGTAAATTTAAGGGAGGAATTGTCCGGCCAGCGAGCCGCTTTCCAACCCCACCCTTTGAATGGACGCTCCCCCATGTCTTCCGCGATTTCCGCGCCGTCCCCTGCCCGATTTCCCTACGCCGCGATGGTGGTCCTTGCCACGATCGCCTTCACAGCCATCACCACCGAGCTCCTCCCGTCCGGGCTGCTGCCGCAGATCAGTACCGGCCTTGGCGTTTCCGAGCCGGTGGCCGGTTACCTTGCCGCTGCCTACGCCGCCGTCATTGTGGTCACGGTGGTCCCGGCGGCACGGCTGTTGGGGAAGATCCCGCGGCATGCCCTGTTGGTTGCGTTGGTGCTGACCTTCGCGCTCAGCAACGCACTGGTGGGTCTGGCACCGGACTTCACCTCGGCGATGATCGCCCGGCTGGTGGGCGGTCTGGCGCACGGGCTGCTTTGGACCACCATGGCGCCGTTCGTATCCCGCGTGGTGCCGGCAGACAAAGTGGGCAAAGCCCTGGCAATCGTCTTCAGCGGCAACAGCCTGGGCCTGGCCATCGGTGCACCGGTGGGGACTGCCCTGGGCGGATTCCTGGGCTGGCGCGCCGCGTTCCTGGTTCTCGCGGGCTTCGGTGTGGTCCTGACGGTCCTCGCGTTCTGGCTGCTTCCCCGCGTGCAGCGCATTTCCGATGCTGCCCGGCCGTCCCTGCGCAAGGCGATCGGCCAGCCGGGTGTGAAGTCCGTTGCCATCGCGTGGCCGCTGCTGGTCCTGGCGCACTTCGCCCTGTTCACCTACATTGCGCCCTTCATCCGCGAGGCGAACCTCCCGGACTACGCTACGAGCCTCTCGCTGACGGTGCTGGGCGGGTCCGGCCTGCTGGGCATTTGGATCGCGGGCCTCACCGTGGATTCGCGGCCCCGCCGTTCGCTGCTGATCACGACGGCGGCCATCGCCTCATCGATGTTCCTCCTGCCGCTCGCCGTTGGGAACCTGCCAGTGGCGCTGGTACTGATGACCATCTGGGGTGCAGGCCTGGGCGCCATCGGCATCTACAACCAGTCGGCGATCCTCCGGGCCGGCGGGGAGTACAGCGAGGCTGCGAACGGGCTCACGGTCCTGACCATCCAGCTGGGCATCACCATCGGCGCGCTTTACGGCTCGGCAGCCCTGGTGGTCGGCGGCCCGCTGCTGGTTCCGGCCGCGGCGGCAGTCCCGGTGGTTGCCGCGTTCGCCATCACGCTCGCCGGCAAGAGGTACGCGTACCCGCCCGGCCCGCGGGAACGCATCTGGCTGGAACCCCGGCCGGTCTCCGACAAAGTCAAGGACCCCGCCTGATCCCTGGGCACAGCAGAACCTGGCGTTAACCTCCCCTCCAACTGCGTGAACCTCGGGCGCAACCTGTCCGGCCTACCGTTGGCGGGTCACCCGGCGCCGCCGGAACCCGTCACCCAGGAGGAACCATCCCCATGCGCACAGTCCTGACCGCTGCGGCAACCGCCGCACTGCTCGCCGCCGCCATCGCCTCGCCGGGCGCCGCCTTCGCCGCCGAAACCGCCGAGGCCGGAACGCCGTCGTCGAACGCTGCCGGCACCGCCACCTCCGCCATCAAGACGAACGAGCGCAACGGCTCCTTCGACCTCCAGGCGCACCGCGGCGGCCGCGGCGAGTGGACCGAGGAGTCGCTGGCGGCGTTCGGCAACTCCCTGAAGCTCGGCGTCAGCACCCTGGAACTGGACACCCACCTCACCGAGGACGGAAAGATCATCGTCTGGCATGACGACACCATCCAGGCCAACAAATGCGTCGATACCGCCCCGGCCACCGCCGGTGATCCCGAGTTCCCATACGTCGGCCGCCGTGTGGCCGAACTGTCCCTGGCCCAGGTCAAGACCCTCAACTGCGGCTTCATGCAGCTGCCCGGCTTCCCCGGGCAGGAGGTGGTCGAAGGGAACCGCATCGCCGAGCTCAAGGACGTCTACCAGCTGGCGGAACAGTACAACGCCAAAAAGGTCCGCTTCAACGTGGAGACCAAGGTGGAGGACGGGAAGGCCGGCGGCGAAGGCATGGTGGCGCTGACCAAAGCCGTGGTGGCAGAAGTCGAAGCCTCCGGCGCCGCGGACCGCACCACCATCCAGTCCTTCGACTGGTCCTCGCTGAACCTCACCAGGGAACTGGCACCGGAGCTGACGCTCGTTGCGCTTTCCAGCGGGGACAAGTGGATGCAGGTGGGCCAGCCGGGTGCCGCGCCCGAGCTGGGCGGCATCGACATCGACGCCTACGGCGGCTCCCTTGCCAAGGCCGCAGCCGCCCAGGGGTACAACGTCATCTCCCCCACGTTCAGCTCCGTCACACCCCAGATGATTGCCGAGGCACACCAGCTGGGCCTCGCCGTCATCCCGTGGACCGTCAACAAGGCCACGGACATGGAGCGCCTGATGGACCAGGGAGTGGACGGCATCATCACCGATTACCCCACCCGCCTGCGCGCGGTCATGGACGAGCGCGGTTTGAAGCTGCCCAAGGCCTACGCCCCGCAGGCATAGTTCCGAGGACCCGGGCCATACGTCAATGCACGACGGCGGCTGCCGGACTTCCGCTGGGGGAAGCCCGGCAGCCGCCGTCGTCCGTCCGGACCATAGGGCTCAGGTACGGTACTTGGCCACCGTGAACAGGAACGTCGAATCCTCCTCGGCGTGGAGGCTGTGCAGGCCGGGCGGGACAATCAACAGGTCGCCGGCTTTGCCCTGCCACGACTCGCCGCCGGCCCTGAGGCTGACGCAGCCCTGAATCACGAAGACCGTGGCGTCGCCAGGGTTCTGGTGCTCGCTCAACTGGGTTCCGGCCTTCATGGCCATGACCGTCTGCCGGAGGACCTTCTCGTGGCCGCCATAGACCGTGTCCGCGGCGCGCCCGTTGCTGGAGGTGACCGCCGCCTCGAGCTGCTGCCGGGCCAGCGCGTCGATCGATATCTTCTGCATGAGCCCAAGGCTACCCGCGTTCGTGCACCGGGGCGCCGGATTCTTCCGGTCGGGGCCGGCCGGAAATCCCCTGGGGAGGGGATGGAGCACCGGTGAGGCCGGGCCTACTCTTCGACCATGAACACCGTGTCGCAGATCTTCGCGGTGATGGCCGCGGTCATCTATATCTTCGTCTTTCCGGTGGAGAGCTTCCTCCTCCGCCGCAACAGGTGGGCGCAGAAATTCCTGAGTACGCCGCCGGAGAATGTCCCCGCCGTGATGATGTGGGCCATCCCCACCGGGTACCGGAACCTGCTGGTCGCGCTGGGCGTGCTCGCAGGCGTGGTCGCGGCCAACTCCGGCCAGCTGGTGGTGGGCTACACGCTGGTGGTCTACTGCTGCGCCAACATGGTCCTCACGGCGCCCACCATGCTGCTCGCAGACCTCCAGGGGCACTACCCCCGGAAGTGGGACAGCGTGCCGGGAACGGTCGCGGCAACCGTCCCTGCCTTGGTGGCCCTGCTCCTGCTGCCCTTCGGTCCGTAACTCCTCCGGGGCCACCGTCCACGGCGGCCGCCGTCGCCCCGGACTGGACACGCACGCAGGTACCCGAATTCGGAGCCCCGGCAAAGGCTTGATAGACGTTAAAGGATGCTCGATGTCCTGAACCCCGCCCTGCCCTTCATCGCCATGGCCCTGGCCGTGCCGGCCGGACTCACCCTGTCATGGCTGCTCCGCAAGATCGTCCTGAAGCTGAACCGGAAACGGCCCGAGCTGCAGGCCACCTCCCGGGTGGCCCGCCAGCCGCTGCGGCTGGCACTGTGCCTGGTGGGCGTCCGGGCCGCGCTGGGCCTGACAGCCGGCGGTGAAAGCTGGCACGCCGGCGTCGACCATCTCCTGCTGCTTGCCTTGATCGGTTCGTTCGCGTGGCTTGCCATCGCGGTCCTGCTGATCGTGGAGGCGGTGGTGCTGAACCGGCACAGCGTGGACGTGGCGGACAACAGGACGGCGCGGCGGCTGCGCACCCAGGTGATCCTGGCCCGCCGGATCGCCGTGGCACTGGTGGTGGTGCTCGCCGTCGGCACCGCCATGCTGACGTTCCCCGCGATCCAGGCGCTGGGTGCCGGGCTTCTGGCGTCCGCGGGTGTGATCTCCATCGTGGCGGGCCTCGCCGCGCAGACCTCACTGGTGAATGTCTTCGCCGGGATGCAGCTCGCGTTCACCGACGCCATCCGCGTGGATGACGTGGTGGTGGTCCAGAAGGAGTGGGGGCGGATCGAGGAGATCACCCTCACCTATGTGGTGGTGCACCTGTGGGACGACCGCCGGCTGATCCTGCCGTCCACGTACTTCACCACCACCCCGTTCGAGAACTGGACCCGCCGCCAGTCCGAGGTAATGGGCACCGTGGAGTTCGACCTCGACTGGCGCGCCCCCGTTGAGGACATGCGCACCGAACTGCGCCGCGCCCTGGCCGGCACCGAACTGTGGGACGGGCGCGTGGGCGTCCTGCAGATCACCGATGCCACCGGAGGCTTTGTCCGGATCCGCATCCTGGTCAGCGCGGCGGACAGTGCAGCGCTGTTCGACCTCCGCTGCCTGGTCCGCGAAACCATGGTGACGTTCCTCCAGCAGGACCATCCGCAGGCGCTGCCACACCAGCGCTGGGAGCAGGCAGCGGACGACGCCGGCACGGCCACCCGGCGCAAGGCACCGTTGCGGGGACTGGCTGGGCCCGGGGCAGCAGGGGCGCACGCGGACCCGCACGAATCGCAGCTCTTCACCGGATCGGTCGAGGCCGTGGAGCGGTCGAGGGCCTTTACCGGCCCCGGCGACGAGGTATTCGAGGAACGCGGCCGCAACCTGGCATCCCACAACTGAAAACCCTTGATAGGTGACCATATGGTCACCTATCATGGGAGTCATGGACGACGTGTTCAAAGCACTCTCCGACCCCACCCGCCGGGACCTGCTCGACGAACTGTTCCGCGAGGACGGCCAGAGCCTGAGTGCGCTTGAGGCACGGTTCAGCATGAGCCGGTTCGGGATCGCCAAGCACCTCCGCATCCTGGAGGACGCAGGCCTGGTGGTGGCCCGCCGTCGCGGGCGGGAAAAGCTTCATTTCCTCAATCCCGTCCCCATCCGCCTGGTCCACGACCGCTGGGTCAGCAAATACGCAGAACCATGGGCCGCTGCCCTCAGCGACCTCAAATCCAGATTGGAAAGTCCCATGGAAAAGATCTTCGAGATTTACATTAAGACCACGCCCGAACGGCTCTGGGAAGCCATTACGGACAGCGACATCCGCAGCAAGTACCAGTTCGGCAACACACTGCAGTCTGACTGGACGCCCGGCGGCCGCTTCGAAATGGGCAATCCCAAGGCCGGCCAGATCCTCGGCGAAGGCGAAAACCTGGAAGTCGACCCGCCGCGGAGGCTGGTGCAGACCATGCGGGCCCTCTGGGGCGATGACGTCAAGGCCGAAGGCACATCGAAGATCACCTGGGAGATCGAACCGGTGGGCGATTCCTGCCACCTCACCGTCACGCACAGCGACCTGCGGGAGGGCGCCAACGAACAGCTCTACGGCGGCTGGCCGATGATCCTCTCCGGCCTGAAGACGTGGCTGGAAACCGGCGAGAAGCTCACCACGCCAGGCTCCCTGATGTACACGTAGAGTCCCCCGCGCAACCGGGCTAGGCCTTTTGCTGCCGCCAGAATACGGAAATCCCGAACGTCACCACACACAGCACCAGCATGGCCAGGACCATCCGCATCCAGCTGTCCTGGTGCACCCCGCCGGACGCGAAAACCCCGATCATCACGGTGGCGGTGATGGCACCCACATAGCGGCAGGTCTGGTAGATGCCGGCCGCGACGCCCCGGTCCTGCGGCCGCGTCGAGACGAACATGCCCTGGTTGGAGGCGATGCCCACGGTTCCGTAGGGGATGCCCATCAGGGCTGTCAGGACCACCACGAAGGGGATGGCCAGGGTGCCGGTCAGCACCCACATGAGGGCCGCCACCACCGTCAAAAGTACGACGCCGGCCAGCAGCACCCGCCGGACACCGAACCGTCCCATCGCCGCAACCGCCCATGGGGTGGCTACGACGGACATTCCGGCGAGGGGAAGCATCAGCAGGCCCACCACGCCGGGGTCGTAGCCGCCGGCTTCCTGGAGCAGCTGCGGGAGGCCGAAGAAGACGAAGTAGTAAACGCTGCTGAATACGGCGAAGGCCAGGTACACCAGCATCAGCGGCCGGTTCCGGCCCAGCAGCCGCAGGTCCAGGAAGGGCTTGGCGAAGCGCAGCTCGCGCCAGACAAACAGCGCTGCGAGCACGGTTCCGCCGGCCAGCATCAGCCAGCGGTAGTCCGGCGCCACGTTCAGCGCCGCCATCATGACCAGCAACAGGGCGCCGATGAAACCTGCGATGCCCGGGAGATCCGAGTCCCGCACCAGCTCGGCCACGCTGCCGCGTTCCCTGGCCTTGTCCGGCGGTGCCGCCCTCGCGACGATCAGCAGCGCCGCCAGGGACAACGGCACGTTGACCAGGAACAGCGACTCCCAGCCCACAAAACCCACCAGCAAACCACCTACCACGGGACCCACAGCGGCGGCCGACGTGTTGGCCATCTGCAGCCGCCCCAGGGGGCGCGCCGCCTCCACGTTTGCCTGGTGTGCCAGCGTGCCCACCATCACTACCGCACTCGGATACGCGGTGGCCGTGCCGAGGGCCATGACCGCACGCGCGACGCAGAGGAGCGCGAAGTTGGGGGCCAGCGGAGCCAGCGCACACGTGATGGCCACCAGTCCCATGCCCAGCAGGAACATCCGCCGCGGGCCGAACCGGTCCGCCAGCCTGCCCATCACCGGCTGGCCGGCGGCAGAGGCCAGATAGAAGGATGTGACCACCCAGGTGACGGCCGCGACGTCGAGCCCAAAGTCGGCACGCAGCACCACCAGGGCCACGGCGATCATGGAGGAATTCAGCGGGTTCAGTGCCGTGCCCAGACTGAGTCCGGCGACGGCCAGGGCAGTCCTGGGTTGGTTGCTCACGGTAACAGTCTGGCCCACAGCAGGCGCCGGGAACGACTTGGCGGACGCTAATCGTGGTGTGGCGTTGGCTACTTGGCGGTCAGTCCCACCGGGAACAGCGCGTCCTCGACGGCCCTGGTGAGGTCCCGGATCACCTCGGCCTGCCCGTCATCCGGCACGCCTTCCGGGTTCTCGGTGTAGATGACCAGTGCGAAAGTGGAGCCGCGGTAGCTCAGGAGCGCTGCATCGTGCAGTTCCCCGCCCACCTCCCCGTACTTGTGGTAGACGTCCACTCCGGAACGTGATCCTGCGGGTATGAGGTCCTCGTTGTTGGTGTCCTGCATGTAGCCCAGCAGCTGCTCCGTGTTGTCCTTGTCCAGGAGCTCCCCCGCATACAGCTTCTTGAGGATCAGGGCCATGTCCGCCGCGGTCAGCATGTTCTGTTCGGGATCGTAGGTGACCCCGATTGACGCCGCGTAGGCAATGAGTTGCGGGTAGCCGACGGCATCCATCAGGAGCAGCCAGGAATCGTTGCTGCTGTCGTTGACCATGGCCTTGAGCTGGAACGCCGCGTCGTAGTCGCCCATGGGATCGTCCAGGCTCGCCTGGCCGTTCTCCACCAGGTGGTAGTAGGCGGCGGCGGTCAGGATCTTGGCCGTGCTGGCCGCCGTGAAGGTGTCCGCATCGCCAAACGTCCGTTCAGCACCGCCGGACACGTCGGCGAGCGCCAGCCCGATCCGGTACTGGTCCGCTTCACCAAGGATGTTGTCCACGCTGTCCTGCAGCGACGGCGGGGCGGCCGCCACCGGTGAGGCGGGAACCGCGGGCTGCGTGGGAACTACGGCGCCCGAGGGCGGCTCCGACCGGACCACCGCGAGGGTCACGGTGCCGATGATCACGAGCACCAAGGCGACAGCCAGGATGATCAGCCTCTTATGGCCCTGCCGCCTGCCGGCTGACGGCGTACCCGGAGCCGGCGGTTTGCCCGGCACCGGCGGCGGAGCATCGCGGCCGGGTTTGGGCACCATGTGGTGCTTGGACATACAAGGGCTCCTGGTCCGCTTCGGCAATTTCAAACAACGTCAGCGCGGGGGTGTGCGCGCTGACAGATGCTGATTAAATCACCGGAATTTGGGAGCTTCCTGAAGGCTTGCCGGACGTTCCGCCGGGCCGTTCCGGCGACCCGACGAATTTTTGCCGACGCGCAATTTCCCTGGCGCCGCCCGAATGCCGGCCGCCCTAGGGACTCTCCGGTTCGGTAACAATTCTTGGGGTCGAAAACTTCGAGTACACGGTACTCGTGCGCTTCAAATCGGCGTGGCGTCTACTGGTACCTGTACGGGGGCGGTGCCGCACGCCGCCACGGGCACAAATAGATCACGTTGTTGGGGGGAACCGATCGTGAAGCAGCAGGACAACTCGAAGGAGAACGGTGCATGAACCCGCGTGAAGCACCAGCCCCGCGCGCGCGAGTCGCGCACGACGTCCACGAGGGGGCAAACTACGAATCGACAGGGCGGCTGAAGCCGCGCCCATGGCCGGTTGGACCGCGTGAGAGCTACGGAAAAGTCGACTTTGACGATGGCGACGGACAGACCGTCCTCACCCTCTTCATCCAGCGCGGCCCCGACGACGGATACGTGCTGCAGGTGGAGCATTTGGCAGCGCCGCTACGGATTGACGGTACTCTCCTTCGCCTGGGCCCGACGCCACGCATTGACAAAAGCGCCGCAGGCTTCCGCCGGATCACCGCTGCCCGGACGGTTGCCGAGAACGCGGAGTCCGAGCTGGAGGCGGCCGTCCGGGCGGCCCGCGCGAACGGAGACTCCTGGGAGGCCATCGGCGCCGCGCTCGGCACATCCGCCCGAACGGCCCGGGAGCGGTTCCGGCACTAAGGCCTCAGCTCGAAAGTGGGCTGCCCAGGTAAAAGCCAAGGAGCGCGGCAGGCCGTTGCCTGCCGAAGCCTAGCCCCGGGTGCGCGCGGCGAGCGCCGTGTCCAGGAATTCCAGGTGCGCAGGGGCCACGGTCACCACGCTGGCCAGGTATTCAGGGTGCTTGGCCAGGAACTTCTTGATGAAGGGGCACACCGGGACGATGCCTATGCCCTCCTCCACCGTGCTGTCCAAGGCAACTGTGGCCAAGCGGCCGGCCAGGCCCTGGCCGCCGTATTCCTCGTTGATGACGGTGTGGTAGAAAATCCGCTGCGGCGACTCCCCGCCGTCGTACTCCTTGTACGCCGCCTTGCCGATCACATTGCCGGCATCAAGAATCTCGAAGCGTTCGCGCCCGGGGTTGTGGCGGACGGTGATGTCGCTCAAGGGAACTCCTTCGATTGCGGATGGTGCTGACCCGTGCAAAGCCTAACCTGCACGGGGCACCACTTATTTCCGCAATCGGCGGTGTATCCCGGCACCCCCGCCCGCCGCCGCGTCAGCTCAGGTAGCCGTTCGGGTTCAGGACGTACTTGGTGGCTGCGCCCGCGTCGAACTCCGCGTAGCCCTTCGGTGCCTCCTCCAGCGGAATCGCCTTGGCGTTGACGTTCTTGGCGATGTTGACCCGGTCATTCAGGATGGCCATCATCAGCTGCCGGTTGTACTTCATGACCGGGCACTGGCCGGTAGTGAAGCTAAGGGACTTGGCCCAGCCCGTGCCCAGGCTCAGCGACAGCGCACCTTTCTTGGCGGCGTCATCGATGCCGCCCGGATCACCGGTGACGTACAGGCCGGGGATGCCGAGCGCTCCGCCGGCGGCCGTGAGCTCCATCAGGGAGTTCAGGACGGTCGCCGGTGCCTCCTTGGCGTCATGGCCGTGGCCCTTCGCTTCGAAACCGACGGCGTCCACGCCGCAGTCCACCTCCGGGACGCCGAGGATCTGCTCGATCTGATCCTTCGGGTCGCCCTTGGAAAGGTCCACAGTCTCGCAGCCGAAGCTGCGTGCCTGCGCCAGCCGGCCCTCGTTCATGTCGCCCACAATCACGACGGCGGCACCCAGCAGGTGCGCGCTGGTGGCCGCTGCGAGGCCAACAGGACCGGCACCGGCCACGTATACGGTGGAGCCAACGCCGACACCGGCTGTGACCGCACCATGGAACCCGGTGGGGAAGATATCCGAGAGCATGGCAAGGTCCAGGATCTTCTCCATGGCTTTGTCCTTGTCCGGGAACTTCAGCAGGTTCCAGTCTGCATACGGGACCAGCACGTAGTTGGCCTGGCCTCCCACCCAGCCGCCCATGTCCACGTAGCCGTAGGCACTGCCCGGCCGGTCTGGGTTCACGTTCAGGCAGATGCCGGTCTTGCGTTCCTTGCAGTTCCGGCAGCGTCCGCAGGCGATGTTGAACGGCACGGAACAGAGGTCGCCCACCTTGATGAACTCGACGTCGCGGCCCACCTCCACCACTTCGCCGGTGATCTCATGGCCCAGCACAAGGTTGGGCGGGGCTGTGGTGCGGCCGCGGACCATGTGCTGGTCCGATCCGCAGATGTTGGTGGCCACGGTCTTGAGGATGACCCCGTGGTTGACCGGGCGTCCCACATTGGCGGGGTTGACCCCGGGGCCGTCTTTGAGCTCGAACGTTGGATAATCAATGTCAATTACTTCGACCTTGCCGGCTTCTTTGTAGGCAACGGCTTTGTTCCCTGTCATCTATCGCTCCTGTAGTCAGGCGTCCGGTGGGACGGCCGTGATCTGGGTAGGTGAGACATCCCGCGTGGGGAACAGTCCTGGCCGGTTGGTGCATCCTGATGTTTGTCGTGGTCAGGTACCGGTTCCCGGGGTGGGGATCCGCCCAGTCTAGGCATGGCCCCCAGAGCGGTCTAGGGGTAAGTGCCCCTTGTTTGCCGGGGGCTTCCAACGGGTAACTCTTATTCGCGGCGTACGCTGTACCAACCGGCTCCGCACATGCAGGACGGCCGGTTCCCAGGCAAGTTCTACCGTTGAGGAGAACGGCATGAAAACGCGCACTATTGGACAACTGACAGTCTCCGCCCTTGGCCTTGGCTGCATGGGCATGAGCGAGTTCTACGGCACCGGTGACGAGCAGGAGTCGGTGGCCACGATCCACGAGTTCCTGGACGCCGGCGGATCGCTGCTGGACACGGCCGACATGTACGGCCCCTTCACCAACGAGAAACTTGTGGGCAGCGCCATTGCAGGACGCCGCGGAGACGTTGTGCTCGCCACTAAATTCGGCAATGAACGCCGCGAGGACGGTTCCTGGGTGGGCATCAACGGCCGGCCCGACTACGTCCGGTCCGCTTGCGACGCCAGCCTGCAGCGGCTGGGGGTGGACCACATCGATCTCTACTACCAGCACCGGGTGGACAAGACGGTTCCCATCGAGGACACGGTGGGCGCCATGGCGGAACTGGTCCAGGCCGGGAAGGTCCGCTTCCTGGGCCTCTCCGAAGCATCCGCGGAAACCATCCGGCGGGCCCACGCCGTGCACCCGATCACCGCGCTGCAGACGGAGTACTCGCTGTGGGAGCGGGAGCCCGAGACCAAGGTGTTCCCCGTGCTCGCGGAGCTGGGCATCGGTTTCGTGCCGTACAGCCCCCTGGGCCGTGGTTTCCTCACCGGCCAGATCCGCAGCGTGGACGACTTCGCCGAGGACGATTTCCGCAGGCACTCCCCCCGCTTCCAGGGGGAGAACTTCACACGGAACCTGGAACTCGTGGACCGCGTCAAGGAGCTGGCGGACCGGAAACAGTGCACTCCCGGCCAGCTGGCCCTCGCCTGGCTGCTGGCACAGGGCGAACACATCGTGCCGATCCCCGGTACCAAGAAACGCGAACGCCTGCACGAGAACCTCGGCGCCGTGGACGTGGAGCTGACCCAGGACGAGCTCCAACTCCTGGACGAGCTGGCACCCGCGGGGTCCACTGCCGGTGCCCGCTACCCCAACATGTCCTCTATCGACACGTAGCCAGGGAAGCACGCACGGCCGGCCACTGCAATGGTGCACGACGGCGGGGCGGGGCTGGCGTAGGGTGGTTCCTACGGCTGAAGCAAGCGGCCGCAGTTTCCTTCTGTGCGGAGCCCAGTTCCATGTCCGACGAACCTGCCCTTCGGGCCCTTGCTGCTTCCTCCTTCAACCTGCCGGACCTTCGGGACGGGCAGCTTTCCGGCATGGCCGCGCTCGCGGAAGGCCGCGATGTCCTGGCCGTCATGCCCACCGGCTACGGCAAATCAGCGATCTACCAGGTCGCAGCACTGCACCTGCACAAGGCAACGGGACGTCCCGCCGTCGTGGTTTCACCGCTGATTGCCCTGCAGGAGGACCAGCTGGACGGCCTGTCCCAGCTCCTCGGACCGGATGCCGCCGTAGCCATCAATTCCTCACACAGCGATGCCGAAATCGAGGATGCCTGGCGCGCTGCCGGGGAAGGCTCGGCCGTGTTCCTGTTCCTCGCCCCGGAACAGCTGGCCAAGCAGGCAACCGTGGACCGTATCAAGGCACTGGACATCACGCTGTTCGTCGTGGATGAGGCACACTGCGTCTCCTCCTGGGGACACGACTTCCGGCCCGACTACCTGGCGCTCGGACGTGTCCGCGCGCAGCTGGGGAACCCGCCCGTGGCTGCCCTGACAGCTACGGCTTCCCCTCCGGTCCGGGACGAGATTATGGAGCGGCTTGGTATGAACAAGCCCTTGGTGCTGGTGCATGGGTTCGACCGGCCCAACATCAGCCTCGACGTGGTCCGGCACCACGAAGACAAGGACAAGCGCAAAGCCGTGCTGGTGCAGGTCGCCGGCCTGGCACGCAAAGGGCATGGGCTCCTCTACGCCGCCACCCGGAAGGACACGGAGAAATACGCCGCCAAACTGGTCGCGGAGGGGCTGCGTGCCGAGGCGTACCATGCGGGCCGGTCCGCCGGGGACCGGGAACGCATCCACGAGCTGTTCCTGAACGACGAGCTGGACGTGGTGGTGGCCACCACCGCCTTCGGCATGGGAATCGACAAGCCCAACGTGCGCTTCGTGGTGCACGCTGACATCCCGGAATCGCTGGACTCCTACTACCAGGAGATCGGACGGGCAGGCAGGGACGGCGCACCCGCCTCAGCCGTCCTGCACTACCGGTCAGAGGACCTTGGCCTGCGGAAATTCTTCGGCACCCACTCCCCCGATCCCGGGTCTCTCCTTGCCGTCCTGAAGGTACTCAAGGCCGCGCATGCACCCACGCCCAAGTCCTCCCTCGCGGAGTTGACGGGGTTCAAGGCCCGGCGCATCACGTCCCTTGTGAACCAGCTGGAGGAAATCGATGCCGTCAGCACCGGGAAGCGCGGGGTGCGGCTCACGTCCAAAGCCAAGCTGCCCGCGTTGGTGGGTGACGCCGTCGAGCTGGCCGAAGCCCGGCAGCGGGTTGACCAGTCGCGGCTGACCATGATGCGCGCCTACGCCGAGACGGACGGCTGCCGCCGGCAGTTCCTGCTCGGCTACTTTGGCGAGGACCTGCCGGACCCCTGCGGCAATTGTGACGGGTGTGCTGAAGCCGCCAACCAGGCGGCGGCGAAGGAGTCCGACGGCGGCGCGCCGGCATCCGCTGCCGGCGAGCCTTTCCCGCTGCAGTCCACGGTGGTCCATAAGGACTGGGGCCCCGGCCTGGTGATGCGGCACGAGGACGATGTCATCACGGTGCTCTTCGAGCAGGAAGGGTACAAAACGCTGTCCAGGGCAGCCGTCGTGGAGCACCAGCTGCTGAAACCCGCTTAGGTAGGCTGGGGGTACACCCCAACGAAAGGCCCGCCGCGTGGACGTACCTGCTTATGCCTGGACCCTGACCATCGCGGCGATCGTTGCGCTGCTGGCCTTCGACTTTTTCTTCCACGTCCGTAAGGCCCACACCCCCTCCCTCAAGGAATCAGCCACCTGGTCCGCCATCTACGTGACCATCGCGGTGCTCTTTGGGCTGGTTGTGCTTGTGTTCGGCGGATCCGACATGGGCACCGAGTACTTCGCCGGCTACGTCACGGAGAAGGCCCTGTCCGTGGACAACCTTTTCGTGTTCCTGATCATCATGGCCAGCTTCAAGGTGCCGCGGGCTGACCAGCAGAAGGTGCTGCTCTTCGGCATTGTCTTCTCCCTGATTGCCCGTACGGCCTTCATCTTCCTGGGTGCGGCGCTGATCAACAGCTTCGCCTGGGTGTTTTACATCTTTGGGCTCATCCTGCTGGTTACGGCGGGAAACCTGCTCAAACCGGACGACCACGACGACGACTCCGACGGACTGGTGGTCCGGCTCGCCAAGAAACTGCTGCCCGCCTCGGAACATTACGATGGCGACAAACTGTTCACGGTGGAGAACGGCAAGCGGGTCCTGACGCCGATGCTGCTGGTCATGGTGGCCATCGGCGGGACAGACATCCTGTTTGCCCTGGACTCCATCCCGGCAATTTTCGGGCTGACCCAGAACGTCTTTGTTGTCTTCACTGCCACGGCGTTCTCGCTGATGGGCCTGCGGCAGCTGTTCTTCCTGATAGACGGCCTGCTGGACCGGCTGATCTTCCTCTCCTACGGCCTTGCCGCCATCCTGGGGTTCATCGGCGTGAAGCTCATCCTGCACGCCCTGCACGAAAACACGCTGCCCTTCATTAACGACGGCGGGCATGTCAACGTGGTGGAGGTCAGCACCGGCCTGTCACTCAGCGTGATCCTCGGGGTTCTGGTGGTGACCATCCTCGCTTCGGTCTTCAGCCCCAAGGGCAAGGCCAAGAACGCGGTATCGGGGGCGAGGCGGCACGCCACCGAGTACGTGGACCTCAACTACGAAACGGACATGGCGGAGCGGGACAAGATCTTCGCCAAGATGGTCCGTGAGGAGGACCAGATCCGGAAGCTTCCCGAGAAGTACAAGCGGCTGGTCCGCCATGAAACGGAGTTCATGGACCTGATCCGGAAAGCCCATGACGAGCACGACAAGGCCCAAGTCAGGGCGGCCGCCAACGAGGGCTGAGGTTACCGGCCCAGTTCGGGACCGTGGAATGTGCCTGATCACCAGACCTGTTGCGTTGGCCCGGCATCTGATTGTCAGCCCCTCTTGCTAGGTTTGATTCCAGGCCGGGGGAACCGACTCCGGGCCCGCAAACAGTTGGGGAGGCCCCGTGTTTCTGCTGGACGCTGCCGGTCATCATGCCGGATCCGACGCGCCGCCGGACCTGGTCTTCTCCGCCAGCGACCTTGTGGCGGCCTCCGAATGTGAGTACCGCACGCTCCGGATCCTGGACGAAAAACTGGGTCGTGCCCCCAAGGCGGAGTTCCCGGTGGACGAGATGCAGAAGCGCGCCGGCGAGTTGGGCGACCAACACGAGCAGACCGTGCTCGCCAGCCTGGTGGCCAAGTACGGTAAGTGGGACGCGAGCCGCGGCGCCGGGGTCTACTCCCTCGAACGTGGCCAGAACCTGCGCGGGGAGCTGCAGGCAAAGCACGCGGAAACCGAACTCGCCCTCCGCTCCGGGGCAGATGTGGTCTTTCAGGCGACGTTTTTCGACGGCGAGTTCCTCGGCTACGCCGACTTCCTGGTCAACGAGGCTGCGGGCACCGGCAACCCGGGCCGCTACGAGGTTTGGGACACCAAACTTGCCCGTCACGCCAAAGTTGGGGCACTGCTGCAGCTGGCCGCCTACGGCGATCAACTCCTGGGGATGAAGCTGGACCCCTTCCCCGTCGTCACGCTGGTCCTTGGAACGCGGGTAGGTGAGGACTGGCTGCGGAGCAGCCATTCGCTGCCGGACCTGCTGCCCGTCTTCCGGGAACGACGCCGGCGCTTCCGCCACCTCACAGCCAGCCACCGCGCCGGTGACGGCACAGTGGAGTGGCAACAGCCCGGCGTCGTGCACTGCGGACGCTGCGACTACTGCGCGGAACAGGTGCAGCTCCACAGGGATCTCCTGATGGTAGCGGGCATGTCGGTGGCCCAGCGGCGGAAACTGCACGGGACCGGCATCACCACCATCGACGAACTGGCTGCGATGCCAGCCGGCGAGGCAAGGAACTCGGTGGCCAGGCTCCGTGCCCAGGCGCGGATGCAGCTCGGCCTGGATCGAACCGCAGGGTCCCGGACGTTCACGAAGGATGGACAGCCGCATACAGTGTCGTTCAGCGTGCTGCCGGACAATGCCATCGGCTCGCTTCCTGCCCCCAGCGACGGTGACATCTTCTTCGACTTCGAGGGCGATCCGCTATGGCAGGA
The DNA here is from genome assembly GCF_039907755.1 of Pseudarthrobacter sp. CC12. Taxonomy (NCBI): domain Bacteria; kingdom Bacillati; phylum Actinomycetota; class Actinomycetes; order Micrococcales; family Micrococcaceae; genus Pseudarthrobacter; species Pseudarthrobacter sp. CC12. Next base: position 26,135 of record NZ_JARDJH010000020.1, read on the forward strand.
TCCGGCCACGGGCGCGTGGGGCATCGAGTACCTCTTTGGCGTCGTCGAAGCTCCGGTGCCGGGTGCCGCCGGTGATCCGGTGTTCCGGCCGTTCTGGGCGCACTCCCGGTCCGGGGAACGCCGCGCCTTCCTGGATTTCCTGGAGTACGTCGAGAAACGCCGTGCCGTCTACCCGGACATGCATGTGTACCACTACGCTGCCTACGAAAAAACTGCGTTGCGGAACCTGTCCCTGGCCCACCAGGCCGGCGAGGACACGGTGGATGACTGGCTGAGGCAGGGCCTGCTGGTGGACCTGTATGCCACCGTCCGGCACTCGATCCGCATCTCGGAGGCCTCCTACTCCATCAAGAAGCTCGAACCGCTCTACATGGGAGACAACCTTCGGTCCGGCGACGTCAAGGATGCCGGCGCCTCCGTGGTGGCCTACGCCGCCTACTGCGCCGCGCGTGACGCCGGACGGCATGAGGAAGCCGCCACAATCCTGGCTTCCATCTCCGACTACAACCACTACGACTGCCTCTCCACCCTTCGGCTCCGGGACTGGCTGCTGGAAATCGCACCGCGGGCGCAGAAAGACGGAGCCGGTGGCGGAGCGGTCGCCGCCAACGGGCCACCCATGGAAGTGATGGCCGCCGGAGGGGAAGGCGACGGCGGCGTCAGGCGCGGGCCCGGGGAAACCCAGGAAGAGACGCAGCTGCGGGAGTACTTGGCCAGCCTTCCCGATGACCGGCCCTGGACCGATGATGAGAGGGCCCTCGCCATGGTGGCAGCCGCCACCGGATACCACCGGCGGGAGCGCAAGCAGTTTTGGTGGCAACACTTCGACCGGGTCGAGGCGCCACTGGACACCTGGGCCGACCAACGGAACGTGTTCATTGTGTCCTCCGCGGAAGTGGTCTCAGACTGGGCTCTGGCCAAGCCCCGGGAACGGATGCGCACGCGCGTCCTGAAGCTCCGGGGCACTATGGCAGAGGGTTCCGATTTCCGCCCCGGCTCCAGCTGGTGCCGGCTGTATGATGCACCCGGGCCTAATGGGATGGCTGACCCGCAGGCCGCGCCCGGAACAAGGGCTTTCACGTTCGGGACCAGGATCAGTGAGCTTGAGGCGGCGCCGGACAGCCCGGAACACCTTATCACCATTGCGGAGCGGGAGACCGGAAAGGTGGGCGCCTACCCGCAACTGCCCGTGGCCCTGACCGAGGACCAGCCCCTGGCCACCGCCAGTATTGAAGCAGCCATCGCGGAAATAGCCCGGACGGTGGGGGCTTCTGCCCCGGTCCTTCCAGCCCAGCCGGGCCTGGACATCCTGCGCAAACTGCCACCGCGTTTTCGTTCCAGGCCGGGTCCCGCGGAGGTGCTGCACGGCCGGGATGGCGCTGCCGACTACGCCGGAGCCATTACGGAGTCCTTGCACGATTTGGACCACTCCTACCTGGCCGTCCAGGGCCCGCCGGGGACAGGCAAGACCTTCGTAGGCGCCCACGTTATAGCCAGGCTCGTGGCCCGGGGATGGAAGGTTGGCGTGGTGGCGCAGTCGCACAACGTGGTGGAAAACCTGCTCTGCCGAGCCATCGAAACCGGCGGAGTGGATCCGCACGCGGTGGCCAAGAAATTGGCCGCGCCACATCACGTTCCCTGGGGCCTCACATCGGAAGGCGACGTGGCCCGCCTCCTTGAGTCGCCTTCCGGCTGCCTGGTCGGCGGCACTGCCTGGACTATGACGGGCAAGGAAGTCCCGTCCGGGTCACTGGATCTGCTGGTCATTGACGAGGCAGGCCAGTTCTCCCTCGCCAACACCCTGGCGGTCTCTGCGGCAGCCAAGCGGCTGCTCCTGCTGGGCGACCCGCAACAGCTTCCGCAGGTTACCCAGGGCACGCACCCCGAACCCGTGGATGAGTCAGCGCTGGGCTGGTTGGCGGCCGGCCACGCCACCCTGCCTTCAAGCCTGGGGTATTTCCTGGCAGATACCTGGCGGATGCATCCGGACCTGTGCCGGGCGGTATCCAACCTCAGCTACGAAGGAAAGCTGCACTCTGCTCCTGCTGCATCGCTTCGCGAGCTCGAGGGGCTGCCGCCTGGAGTGGAAACGGTCTTCGTTGATCACAGCGGCAATGCCACTGCCTCGCGGGAAGAAGCAGAGGAAGTGGTCCGGCAGGCGCGCCGCCATCTCGGCCTGAAATGGACACCGGGCGCGGACTCTGAGTCCCGCCCGCTCGAGCAGCAGGACCTGCTGGTGGTCGCTGCCTACAACGCCCAGGTCCATCTGATCAGCAAACATTTGGCCGAGGCCGGGCTGCCGGAGGTGCGGGTGGGCACGGTGGACAAGTTCCAGGGCCAGGAAGCTCCGGTGGTGCTGGTTTCCATGGCCTGTTCGGCAGTGGCTGAGGCTCCGCGTGGAGCGGAGTTCCTGCTGAACCGGAACCGCATCAATGTGGCCGTGTCGCGCGGACAATGGCGTGCCGTGATTGTCCGCTCCCCCGAGCTCACCAGCTATATGCCGCACAAGCCAGCGGCGCTGGAGGAACTCGGTGCCTTCATCGGGCTCAGCCCGCGGGAGTAGCCGCACCGGCGGCAAACGCCGGTCAGTGGGCCCGGAATCTGTTGAAAGTCCCCCGGGCAGCAGAAAAGTCAGACTCGACCCGCTCCACCCGGCCGGGAGTCCGGTCCGATTTGAGCCAGTCCAGCAGTTTCTTGACCTGCGGTTCGGCGCCTTCGGCAATCACCCGAACTGAACCGTCGTCGAGGTTGCTTACCTCGCCTGACAATCCAAGCTCCTCCGCCGTGCCCATGGTCCAGTAGCGGAAACCCACACCCTGGACCAGGCCGAAGACCCTGGCGTCCAGCCTGACAGTGTCCTGCGCAGAACCGCCCCGCGCTGGATCGTGCGGAGAACCTGCGTGCCTGCCCATGCTGTTCCTCTCCCAAACCGTGCTGCCCCCATAGGGTCGCAGTGACCGCCGCCATGATGCCATGGGACGGGCGCCTGCGACCCAAGAAGGGGTTGCAGGCCGGTTAGTTGATGGTGATATCGCGGGTGGCGTGGTTGTAACGGATGGTGACCGTGCCGCCGGTGTGGTGCAGCTCGTGGTTGGGTCCGTCGAAGGTGCCGAAGGCACCGTAGTTCTCGGTCCAGGAGCGGTTAAGGGCGATCTTGAACGTGTAGTAGCCTGCCGGCAGTTCGGCGCTCTTCTTCCACAGCTGGTCCAGGAAGTCGAATTCCATCTGTGCTTCGTCGTACTGCGGTGCCCAGTTCTCCGGCGCACCCAGGATGGTGTTGAAATCGCCGGCCAGTGCCACGGCCTCGGGCTGCGGCAGCGTTTCGACGTCAGGGCCCTCCAGCGGCTCGGCGGCAGCAGCCGTTCCGGCCTTGTCCTTCGCAGGAGCCTTCTTGCGGACGGCTGCAACCACGGGCTCAACGGCGTCCTCGAGTGCCTTCGCTGCCTTGCCCACAACAGAGGCCGCCTTCTTGGCGGGGGCTTTGCGGGTGGTCTTCTTCGGAGCCTCCGCCTTCGCCGGAACCTCCAGTGTTGCCGCAGCGGCGGAGACCGGCCGGACGAAACCTGCGGGAGCCGTGGGAACCGGGGTGTCGGCAGGGACGGGAGTGCCGGCGTCGAGCGCGGCCGCGAAGGAGTCCGCATCAGGGAAGGCGACCGTGGCCCGCATGCCGTCCTCGGTGATGGTCCAGCCCGAGCGGCCCTTAACCAGCCAGCCCGCCTTGACCAGCTTGGCGGTGGCCGAGGTGAGGGTCTTGTGTCCGCGCGGGATTCCGCCGCTGAGGAGCTCGGACTCATGGTCGTTGAACGGTACCCGGGCGGTTGCTTCCGCCAGGACCTGGCCCGCATTCAGTGCATCGCCGGACCACACGCCTTCGGTCAGGACATCCAGGACGGTCTTGAGTCGAAGGTAGGTGTTTTCTGCGGTGGACTTGGCCATGATTCCCCTTATATAAAAGCGATCGGTCTTAGGCATCTTGCCAACTGCCCATTAAATCGCGCGACTTTAATTGGTTAACTCTGCGTGTCGTGACCGACTATGAAGCGGATGGTGCCGCAAGTGAGGCGGAGGTCTCGGGTAAGGGCTGTCTGCATAACCCTCAAGCGCTGACACGGGTGCTGCCCTGCACTCCCCAGACACGCCTGCGGCACCTAGTTTACCGGGCGGAAAGACCGGCTGTTGCGCCCGGTACCGCAGCGGTCAGTCGGCTACTTCCCTGCCGTTCAATTCCGCTACCAGCTCCGCCTTCCGCTCCTCCGTTGCGAAGGAAGAGTGGATGGAGTTCGCTGCCAGCCGCGCCTTGTCGAAATCGGACAGCTCGAACACCGCGGTGAGCTGGGCAAAGTTGTCATCCACGTAGCCGCCAAAGTAGGCGGGATCGTCTGAGTTGACTGACACGTTTAATCCTGCGGCCAGCATGGCGGGCAACGGATGGTCAGCGAGGGTGTCAACGGCACGGAGCCGGACGTTGGACAGTGGGCACACCGTCAACGGAACGCGCGCGTCCACCAGACGCTCCACCAGCTCCGGATCATCCATGCAGCGGATGCCATGGTCGATCCGCTCCACACCCAGGATGTCCAGGGCTTCGTAAATGTACGACGCCGGGCCCTCCTCCCCTGCGTGCGCCGTCAGCCGCAGGCCTGCTTCACGCGCTTTCGCGTACAGCCGCTCGAACTTGGAGGGCGGGTTTCCCACCTCTGCCGAGTCCAGCCCAATGGCGCCGATGGGGGCATCCATGGCCAGCAGCTGGTCCAGGACTTCCAGCGCCGACTCCTCCGGCAGGTCACGCAGGAACGCCGCAATGAGGATGGTGGAGATGCCGAATTCGTCCTCCGAGGTTGCCAGCACCGAGGCGACACCGCTGACGCACGCCTCCAAGGAAATCCCGCGGGAGAGGTGCGCCTGCGGGTCCATCATGATCTCCGCGTGCCGGACGCCCGCGGCGGCAGCCCGTTCAAGGTATGCCCGCGTCATGTCCGCGAAGTCCTGCTCGGTGCGCAGCACGGCCATGTTGGCGTAGTAGAGGTCCAGGAAGGACTGCAGATCGGTGAACTCATACTTTTCGCGGAGCTCGTCCAGGCCCGAGTAGGGCAGTTCAATGCCGTTGCGTTCAGCCAGGGCAAAGATGAGTTCGGGCTGCAGCGTGCCTTCGATGTGCAGGTGAAGTTCGGCCACCGGAAGGGGCTTGGCGGGTGCCGCGGGTTCCACGGAGTCCGTCTCGGTTTCGGGCATGGCGCTGCCGCCGGAAAAGTTGTCCATCGGGACAGAATAGTGCCCCCGCGCGATTCGCGCCCGTCCGCACTCGCGGAGGCAGTCCGCCCGCGCTCCTGAACGCACACCGGCGCGGTGGTGGCTATCTATGCGAGGGCCCATCCCCAGCGCGCCGGCGGAATCTCGATTTGATAACGCCCAGACGATGTCTTAGCGTGAAATACATGCCCGTTCGGCGGGCGACTTGATTGCCCGGTGCTGCCTTCACCAGAACTGCCCAGCGGCAGCCACCGACAGTGACCTCTATTCGTCAGGGGCGGGCAGTGGCGCGACGATCTCCGGGGACGGAACCAGCGCTGGTGGCCTTCAGGAGCATCACCATCATGAAAAACACCAAATTCCGTACTGCCGCGCGCCGCGGAGTCACCCTGGCCGCCGTCTCCGCGGCAGGTTTGGCCCTTTCCGCCACGGCGGCCAACGCAGCTACCCCCACGTCCACGTGGGACGCACTCGCGCAGTGCGAGAGCGGTGGCAACTGGTCCACCAACACGGGCAACGGCTTCTCCGGTGGCCTGCAGTTCACCTCCAGCACCTGGTCCGCGTATGGCGGAACGGGCTCCCCCGAAAACGCCAGCCGTGAACAGCAAATCGCTGTAGCCGAGCGGGTTCAGGCTTCCCAGGGCTGGGGTGCCTGGCCGTCCTGCTCGTCGCAGCTGGGACTGAGCGGCGGCGGCGGAGCACCGGTCCAGAGCGCCCCCGTACAGAGCGCACCGGTGCAGAGCACCCAGGCTAAGAGCGCGCCGGTCCAGAACGCTCCGGTCAGGCAGGCCCCCGCGCCGCGGCACGCAACCTCGGTTCCGCTCAGCGGCGAGACGTACACCCTGCAGGCCGGGGACACCCTGAGCATCGTTGCGCAGAAGCTGGGCATCCAGGGTGGGTGGCAGCACCTTGCCGACGCCAACCTGGACACCATCTCGGATCCGAACCTCGTGTTCGCGGGACAGGTCATCCAGCTTCCCGCGTAGCACCAGCGGACGCTTCACCAGCGGCTTTGGCCGCATTGCCTTTCCAAGGCGACACAGGCAGGTCGGCGATAGACAAATTCCGTTGACCAAAGTACGACGCCGGCACACCCCCACGAGGGATGTGCCGGCGTCGTACTTTAACCGCCAAGCCCTGCCGCCGTGGGCGGCAGGGTCCGGACGGTCAGCTGGCGGGGAGCTCGCGGACGATCCGAACTTTCCAGGCGGACTCGTCACTGGTGTCCAGCAAGGCGACAGTGCCATGCGCAAGGTTCAGTGCCACCCGCTTCACGGCCAGCAGCTCCAAGTAGAGGTGCTCGTTCATGCGGCTGGGGGTGTCGATCATGTACTTCACGGCGTCCCGCAGCTGACGGTAGTTGGCGCTGCGTTCCCGGTGCATGTGCAGTTCCAGGGCGGACCGTTGCTTGAGCCGCGGCTCGTGCCGGTTGAGCAGCGTCACGGCGGCGTGCACTGCAACCACGAGGGTCAGCGAAACGCCATAGATCCACCAGCCGCTGGAGAGCAGGAAGAGGGGCAGGTTTCCGATGGCTACGAGGGCAATGACCACCCTGAGGGCAGCAATGCGGCGGACCGTCCTGGCAACGGCAGCCATGCCGTCGCGGAACCGGTGCTGATCCTTGCGCGCCGTGGCAGGATCGATTGTGAACTCGTCGAGAACCAGGATTCCCTGGGCTTCCGGCCCCAACATCTGTCCGTAGCGGGGCAGTGCGGCTCGGGCGTGGTCGACGGCTTTGTCAGGTGTAGATGTCATGAGAGAGCTTCCAAAACGCGGGGGTGGTTGCGGTGATCTTAGTGGGTCAAGCTGGGAGCCGTATGCAGGTGTCCATTATTTGGACACACCGTCATGCCCCAAGTGGTCCTGGGCACTGTAATTGGAACATCCGCCGCATGCCGTCAGACTGAATAGATGCAAACCTTCCTCCCGTACCCTGACTTCCGCGAAAGCGCCAAAGCCCTGGACACCGCACGGCTGGGCAAGCAGCGGGTCGAAGCCCTGCAAACCCTCCGTGCCTTGGTGATTCCCGGGTACGGCTGGCAGACCCACCCCGCCATCCGGATGTGGATGGGCCACGTGCCCGCCCTCACCATGTACGGACTGGCCATGGTGGACGAATGGCTCGAACGCGGCCACCCGGACAACACACGAGCGAACATCGCAGAGTTCGCGCCGCAGGCCGGGCACCCCGACTACGCCGCCAAAATCGTGATGCCGCCATGGCTCGGAGACCCGGACTTCCACCTGAGCCACCGCTCAAAGTTGGTGCACAAGGAACCCAAGTTCTATGCTCCTGTCTTCCCGGATGCAATTCCTGAAATGGACTATCTCTGGCCCGAACCCCGGCACGAATTCCTGCCGCAGGAGCCGGAAGGGGACCTGCTGTGGATCCTTCGCGAACCGCATGACGACGTCGATCCCCAGTCCCTTTCCACTGTGGCGCTCCCGCCCGTGAACCGGAGCGCTGCTGCCGCGGCCGCGATGTCCGCCGGGGACGACGGCTATTCGCCCGTCTACGTCGAGGACGGCTCGCGGCGGCCGTCGCGTGCGCCGAAGAAAGCGCCGCCCAGGCCCCAGGCGAAGAAGCCCACCCGCAAACGCCAGGCGCAGGAGGAGGCGTTCCGTACCCTTCCTGGCAAGACTCCGGTTGCTGTCCCCTTCGAAAACGGGGCCAGGTTTGCAGTGGGCCAGGTGGTGGGGCGTCCCATTACCCTGGCCGACGGCCGTTTTGGCAGGAATTTTGAAGTCACCGAGATCATCGACCGCTCGGCATTCACCTATCCGGCGCTGCTGCAGGATCCCCGCGTGTTCTTCCCGGTGGAGGCACCGTAGGCCATGACGGTTCTCCTGGCGGGGTGCGGGGACCTGGGCACCGAGGCGGGGCTGCGGTTTGCTGCCCTGGGCCACCGCGTGGTGGGCTGGCGCCGCTCCCCCACGAAACTGCCGGCAGCCATTGAAGGCGCCGCGGCTGACCTGGGCTCGACGGACCTGCCGCCCGTCCCCGCGGACACCACCGCCGTCGTCATCGCTGTTGCTGCGGACTCCCCTACGGAGGAGGCATACCGGTCTGCGTATGTACGCGGGGTGGCAAACGTTCTTGATGCGCTGGACCGGGACAAGGTGACGCCGGAGCGGGTCATCTTTGTCTCCTCCACTGCTGTTTACGGCGATGCGGGTGGCGGCTGGGTGGACGAAAACACCCCACCGGAGCCCGGCGGATTTTCCGGGCGGGTGTTGTTGGAAGCCGAGGGACTCCTGCAGGCCAGGCTCTCGGGGAGCCGCACAGCCGGCGTCTCGCTCAGGCTGGGAGGCATCTACGGGCCGGGCCGGACGCGCCTGATTGACCAGGTGAAGGCGGGCTCTGCCGTGGTCCCTGAGGACGTTCGCTACACCAACAGGATCCACCGCGACGACGCCGCGGCTGCCATCGTGCATCTTGCCGGGAAGGCAGCCGCACCGGGCCCCGTCTACATCGGCGTGGACAACGATCCGGCCGACCTGGGAAGCGTGCTGCGTTTCCTGGCGGCCCAACTGGGCCTCCCCTCACCCCGCGTTGGCGATGCCGGGCCGGCCCGTGGGGGCAACAAACGGTGCCGGAACGAGTTGCTCCGCAGCACGGGGTTCACCTTCGCGTTTCCGACGTTCCGCGAAGGGTACAGGGACGTTATGGCAGGGAACGGCGTCCGCCACCCGTGACCGGGGCCGCCGTTCCAAAGTGACCGCCAAGCGGGGCCCGCGCACGGGCTTGGACAAGCTTGGCACGGACTGGGGCAGGGCATGGAGTTTCGGCAGGTTATTGAGACGGTTGGGCAGCTGGTCGACTTCGCAGGAGTCGCAGTCATGGTCGTCGGAGCAGTGGTTTCCCTCCCCATGGCGCTCCGGGGTCATCAGCCGCGGCAGCTTCCGGCGGGCAATGAGAAACTGAGTTTCTACCGTTCCTACCGCCAACTGCTGGGAAGATCCATCCTGCTGGGCCTCGAACTACTCGTCGCTGCCGACATCATCCGCACAGTTGCCGTCACGCCGACGTTCGCCAGCGTCGGAGTGCTGGCCATCATCGTCCTGATCAGGACGTTCCTCAGCTTCTCCCTCGAGTTGGAAATCACCGGGCGCTGGCCGTGGCAAAAGGACCCGTCGGCTGCCCGTCCCCATTCCACCGCCGCACGCAGCTAAGGGCCCGCTGGGGTTAGCCCACCCCAGCGAAGTGTGTCCAAAGACTGTCCGTTAGGCTTCACCCATGACCGAAAACAGCAGCGCAAGAGCCTCCGAACTTCTCCGCCTACACCAGGCCCCTGAGATCCTCCAGGTGGTCAACGTATGGGATGCCATCACGGCCAAAGTCATTACGGACATCCCGGGAACTACTGCCCTGGCAACGGCAAGCCACTCGATCGCCGCGACGCTGGGCTACGAGGACGGCGAGAACATTCCCGTCGACGAGATGATCAGCTTTGTGGGCCGCATCGCGGCGGCCACCCACCTGCCGGTCAGCGCTGACCTTGAGTCCGGCTATGGGAACCCCGGGGAGACAACCCGCAAAGCCATCGGAGTCGGAATCGTTGGAGCCAATATCGAGGACCAGATGCGCCCGCTCGAGGACGCCGTAAACCAGATGGCAGCCGTCGTGCACGCTGGCGCTGCAGAAGGAATCGACTTTGTCCTGAACGCGCGGACCGACGCCTTCCTCAAGGGAAAGGACCGGGATCCTCAAGACGTTCTTGCCGATGCCATCGCGCGCGGCAAGGCCTTCCTGGACGTCGGTGCCACCACGGTCTTCGTCCCTGGCCTCCTGGACGAGCCCACGGTCACGGCCCTGGTGGAAGCCATCGGTTGGAACAAAGTCTCGGTCATCAACGTGCCCGGGTCCCTGCCGCCGGCGAAGCTGGAGGAACTGGGCGTGGCCCGCATTTCGTACGGTCCCTGGACCCAGAGGGTGGCGCTGACGGCCCTGGCTGACACAGCTGCCAAACTTCTCGCCGGTGGCCACCTTCCCGAAGACACACGCCCACTGAACTGAGAGCTGCGGAGCTGAATAACAGGGCGCTTAGCCATCCGGACCGAGCGAAGGAGTGGGAGGACCTTGACCGGAAACCTGAATGCCGCAGGAGTGTGGCCGCGGCCGCCGGCACTTCCCAGGCCGGTATTTTCCGACCAGAGGTGGCTTGATGCCGTCTTCCTTCACTGGCGCATTCCGGAGGCCGCCGCCGCCGCGTACATGCCTGAGGGGGTTCAACCCGATGTTTTCGACGGCAGTTCCTGGGTGGGCCTGATCGGCTTCCGCATGGAACAAGCGGGACTCGGAACCGGCCCCGGCATACCGTACCTGGGCAGCTTCAACGAGGTGAACGTCCGGCTTTACTCCCGCGAACCGAATGGGACGCGCGGAGTTGTCTTCCTAAGCCTCGACGCCACCAGGCTGCCGGTGGTTCTGGCCACGCGGGCTGCCGGAATCCCATACGTGTGGTCGCAGATCCGGCAATGGCCGTCCTTTCCCGGCGGCGACGCGCGGCAACAGGCAACTGGAGCGGCTCGTACACCTGGGAGTGCGAATCAATCCACGGTCGGCTATTCGGTGCGCCGGCTCGGCGCCGCCGGCGCACGCAGCAACTTCGGGGTAATCCCCGATCTGCACACCGCGGCCGTCGACCCTTTATCCATCTTCCTGACGGCGAGGTACGGCATGCACGGGCGCTTTCACGGCAGGAGCATCTACGTCCCGAACACCCACCACGAATGGCCACTTTTTAGCGCCAAGGTCCATCGGCTCCGTGACGGACTGGTGAGGGCGGCCGGTATCAACGTCAAGGGCCCGCCAGAGTCCGCCCTCTACTCTCCGGGAGTCCGGACAAGGTTCGGCCGGCCACGCGTGCTGGGAGCCACCGGCTAAAGAACCTCATCCTGGACCGCCCAACACCGTGGACTACTTGCCCAGGCCCGCCTTCCGAAGTGCCTCGGCCATGGCCGTGTTGGCAGGCTGGGGTTTGGGGCTTGACCGGACGCTCCCGCCGGACAGGCCTGCTCCCTGCTTGGCCGGCTGTTGGCGGTCCGGACGCCCGGCACGCTCGGGCGTGCGGCTCCCGGAATCGCGGCGACCGGAACCGGAATCGCGACGGCCTGAACCTGCGCCGCCGCTGGCGGGTTCGTCGTCGAGCCTCAACGTCAGCGAAATCCGCTTCCGCTCCGGATCCGCCTCCAGCACCTTCACCCGGACCACCTGGCCGGACTTCACCACCTCGCGCGGATCGGACACAAAGCGGTTGGACAGGGCGGATACGTGGACAAGGCCGTCCTGATGGACTCCAACGTCCACGAACGCCCCAAATGCAGCAACGTTGGTTACCGTTCCTTCGAGGATCATGCCCGGCACCAGGTCCGAGATCTTCTCAATGCCTTCCGAGAACGTGGCAGCGGCAAAGGCGGGCCGGGGGTCGCGCCCGGGTTTGTCCAGTTCTGCGAGGATGTCCTTGACGGTGGGGAGGCCGAACGTACCGTCAACGAACTTCTGCGGGTCCAGGGAGGAGGCCGGGGCGGAACCGGCTGCCACGAGGATCTTCCTCGCCACCGCATACGATTCGGGGTGCACACTCGATGCGTCCAGCGGCTCTGCTCCCCCGGTGATCCTCAGGAAGCCTGCGCACTGCTCGAAAGCCTTGGCGCCCAGCCGCGGCACTTTCTTGAGGTCGGTCCGCTTGTTGAAGGGTCCGTGTTCATTCCGGTAGGCCACGATGTTCTCACTGAGCAGGGGACCGACGCCGGCGACCCGGCTCAGCAGCGCCGGCGAGGCAGTGTTGACGTCGACACCCACGGCATTCACGCAGTCCTCCACCACGGCATCCAGGCTCCGGTCGAGCTTCGACGCTGTCACGTCGTGCTGATACTGGCCGACCCCGATGGACTTGGGATCGATCTTCACCAGTTCAGCGAGCGGATCCTGCAGCCGGCGGGCAATGGAAACTGCGCCACGCAGCGATACATCCATCCCGGGGAGCTCCGCCGCGGCGAGCGCCGAGGCGGAGTAGACCGATGCGCCGGCCTCGGACACCACAATTTTCTGGGGTTTCCGGTCCACCTCCGGAAGCAGCTTGATCAGTTCAGCAGCCAGTTTGTCCGTCTCCCGTGAGGCGGTCCCGTTGCCGATGGCCACGAGTTCGACGGCGTGCTGCCGCGCCAAACGCACCAAGGTGGCCAAAGCTTCGTCCCATTTCCGCGCCGGGGCATGCGGGTAGACCGTGTCAGTGGCAACCACTTTCCCGGTGCCGTCCACCACGGCGACCTTCACCCCGGTCCGAAGCCCTGGGTCAAGGCCCAGGGTGGCACGGTTGCCGGCTGGTGCGGCCAGCAGGACGTCCCGGAGGTTGGCGGCGAAGACCCGGACCGCTTCGTCCTCAGCTGCGGCGAACAACCTGGCGCGGAGGTCGGAGGTGAGGCGGGCCAGCACGCGTGAACGCCAGGCCACCTGGGCAGTCTGCATCAGCCATGCGTCGGCGGGGCGGCCCCGGTCGGCGACCCCGAGGAACCTGGCCACCGCAGACTCGTAACGGGCGCGGGCGGCAGTGAGGGCAGCGTCGTCCGAAGGGTCGGCTTCAGCGAGGTCCAGCTCAAGGACGCCGTCTTTCTCGCCGCGGAACAACGCAAGCACCCGGTGGGACGGCATCCGGTCCGGCGCCTGCGCGAACTCGAAGTAGTCCGCGAACTTCTGGCCTTCGGCTTCCTTGCCCTTCTTGACGCGGGAGACCATCCGGCCCTGGGTCCACATCCTGTCCCGCAGGTTGGCGGCGAGGTCAGGGTCCTGGGCCACGCGCTCCACCAGGATGGCGCGGGCACCCGCGAGCGCGGCGGCAGGATCACTGATGGCGTGCTCACTGTTGAGGTACTTCCCGGCCTCGTGTTCGGGGTCCAGGTCCGGCCGCTTCAACAGCGTGTCCGCGAGGGGCTCCAGGCCCCCCTCCCGGGCCATCTGGGCCTTGGTCCGGCGCTTGGACTTGAACGGCAGGTAGATGTCTTCGAGCCGCGACTTGGTGTCCGCGGCCAGGACCGCTTTCCGCAACTCCGGTGTCAACTGGCCCTGCGCTTCTATCGCGTCGAGGACTGCACGACGGCGGTCCGCCAGTTCGCGGAGGTAGCGAAGCCGTTCGTCGAGGTCGCGAAGCTGGGTATCGTCCAGCGTGCCGGTGGCTTCCTTGCGGTAGCGGGCGACGAAGGGAACCGTCGCCCCGCCGTCGAGCAATCCGACCGCAGCCTTGACCTGCCAGTCCTTGACCTCCAGCTCGGCAGCGATCTGGGCGAAGATCGCGTCCTCCTCCGATGCGCGGGAGGGGGCGGACGTGGTGGCGGGGGCAGGCAGTTGAGTCACCAGAACATCTTGCCTTACCGCGCTGCCGGGCTCCACCGGAATCCGTGCGGATAGGGGTTCGGCGGGGCAAGGGAGGTATTCCGCTGGGCCCGGCAAAGTGCTGTAGTGGACATGCCGTTACTGGTACCCATGCTCGAGGAAGAGGCCATCATGCGGGAATTGCTTGTGGTGTTTCAGGAGGGGTTCGACGAGGCCAACGTTACCGTGACCGTCAACGGCAAGGAGGTCCGCCGGGACTTGGGGATCTCGACCAATCCGCTGCTCGGGATCGCATCCGAGGTGTCCGTCGAGCTCCCGGCGAAGGGTGCACAGGTGGGGGTCGAAGTCACCAATCGGGGCCTGAAGGCCATCACCAAGGTCAGCGGGAAGCCGAAGAGCGTGCTGGTATCGATCGAGGATGGGCGCTTGCTGATGAAGGAAGGCACAGGCCGCGAGGCTGTCCTTTAGCCCGTTTTCCAAGCGGCGAAATTGGCTCTGGCAGGAGTCCATTCGTTGGAGTATCATCTGATCACCGCCGGCATCCGATGGAGTCCGGCGGGCCACATTATCCTTCTGCCGGAAAGTCGTCGGATGACCTTCCGGTACAGCTGCCCGGGACCAGCACCCCTGACAGCCCACGACGGCGGCACCCACGGTGGGTGCCGCCGTCGTTGTCTTGTCCGGGTTGGCCGGCGAGCCGCTTAGCCCTGGTACACCGGGTAGTCCGTGTACCCGGTGGCGCCGTCTGCGTAGAAGGTGGAGGCGTCAGGTTCGTTGAGCGGGAGGCTTTCCTTCCAGCGCCGGGCCAGGTCCGGGTTGGCGATTGCCGGGCGTCCCACTACGACGGCGTCTGCGTGGCCTTCGGCCACCAGGTTCACGGCTTCTTCCCGGGTGGTGATGACACCGAAGCCGGTGTTGACCAGGAAGGTGCCGCCGAAGCGTGCACGGAGGTCCTGGACCAGTTCGCCGGTGGGTTCGTGATGCAGGATGCTCAGGTAGGCCAGGTTGAGCGGTGCGATGCTGTCCACGAGGACCTCGTAGGTGGCGCGCACGTCGGCTGCGTCGGTTTCGGCGATGCCCTGCACGTTGTGCTCAGGGGAAATGCGCACGCCCACCCGGTTCGCGCCAACGGCTGCCACGACGGCGTTGATGGTTTCGATGACGAAACGGGCCCTGTTTTCCGGTGACCCGCCGTAGCTGTCCGTCCGGACGTTGGAGTTCGGCGCCAGGAACTCGTGCAAGAGATAACCGTTGGCGGCATGCAGTTCCACGCCGTCGAATCCTGCCTCAATCGCGTTCAGCGATGCGTTGACGAATTCCTGGATGACCATGGGGAGCTCGTCAGTGGTGAGGGCGTGCGGCACAGGATAGGGCTGCTTGCCTGCCGGTGTCCGGACCACGCCATCAATGGCTACTGCGCTGGGGGCGACGATGGGCAGGCCACCGGTGATATCAGAGTGGGAAACCCTGCCGCCGTGCATGATCTGGGCGAACATCCGGCCGCCTTCGGCGTGGACGGCGTTGGTAACCTTCTTCCACCCGGCAACCTGCTCCTCGGTGACGATACCGGGCTGGCCCGGGTAAGCCTGGCCGACCGGCGCGGGGTAGGTGCCCTCGCTGACGATCAGGCCCAAGGAGGCACGCTGGCGGTAGTGCTCGGCGAGGAGCGGGCCGGGGACGCCTTTCTCACCCGCGCGAAGGCGGGTCAGGGGCGCCATCACCAAACGGTTGGGAAGTTCCATTTCGCCGAGGGTGAGCGGGGAAAACAGCATGCGCAGTTCCTTTCGAAGGCTGAAGACGTACTGTCTTTGGCAACTGTGGGGCGCATGCAACTATTCCGTGCCAGTCGATGGTGGGACGGGGATCACAGGCCCACCTCGATGCCCGCGCTATCCGCCCACGCCCGGGCAGCCTTGGCCCTGCGGATTGGCGTTGCAGTCGTCGGCATAGTTGCGGGTGAGGGATCGCCATACGCTGATGGTTTGCGATGGGGCGTTGAACTGGCCTTGGCCCGGGATCGGCAGCGGCGGCCCGGAATTCACCGAGTAGGTGCCCTGGAACGAGGTGGTCAGGACCACCTGGAAGTCGCCTGTGGAGGCATACGCGTGGCTGGTCCGGGTCTTCTCGCCCCAACGGTCCTGCGGCAACGGGCCGCCCATGGAAGGTTGCGGGCCGAAGACTATGCCGTCTCCGTAGTTCCATGTGTACTGGACCGGCGTGGCGACCACGTGAACCTTCTGGCCGAACATGGTGATGTCGAACTGCTGTTCAGTGGCTTCTGCGTAGAAGTTCGTCTCGGCGCCGCGCAGCGTGTTGGGGCTGGGCTGGGCCACGACCGCACCGGCACTGACCGGGAGGTTCTGGAACTGCCGTTGGATGTCGGCAGCGATCCGGGGCAGGAGGTCCTCGGGTTTCGGATCGTAGAGGCAGGTGGGGCCGGAATGGTGCGCCCACACTGCTCCCGGTACACCACGCGGCCGCGACAGCCACATAACCGGAATACCCTTGGCGCCGTCCTCCCGGTCTTTGCAGTCGAGCTGGCGGGCGAGGCAGGGCGTATCGAAGTCGCCGCCGCCAAGGTGGCACTGGAGCTCGTATTTGTACTCGTTGGGGTCTGTACTCACCGTGCCGGCAGGTACCGATACTACTGATCCATTCGAGGGATCCGTCATTAGGTCGTCAGCACCCGCTTGGAGTCCGGTGTCCACGAAGCCTACGTCTACAGGAGGTTTGGGCCTAGGGCGGTCTTCGCCGAAAGCCGGGCTTCCAAGAAGAGGTAACAGAAACAGAAACACCAGCACGCAAAGTGCAACGATCCCCCTACGTTCCCAGCGCATGGCTAGCGAATCAGGCTCAACTTGGTAATGGTCCAGCCCGAACCATCAAATGTTGCGGTAGCCCGGCTCCCGGAGTTCGTGGCGGCCGTTGGTTCCTGATACGGGCTTCCATCCGCATCCCGAATTACCAGTTCCTTTTGGATCACCTGCAGCGTGACAAAGGTTGGTCCGCCAGCAGGCGCATCAGCCGTAACTGCCGGAGTCTCCATCTGGCCACCCGATATCCACTTTCCCTCGCTCCAAGCTGCTTCTATGTTCTCGACAAGCCCTTTACAGAATTGGCAGTCCGGTCCAGAAAGTGCTGACAGACGGTCAGTATCACCGGTTTCGTACCCATAGCTAAGGAGCTGGAACCAGTACCTAGCGAACGCCTCGAGCCCTTCTTTCGTCTCCGTCTTGGCCACTTCCGGAAGCACAGGAACCGGGACGTTCTGGGCTGGGCCGGTAGCGTCGGCGGGCTTGTAGACGGCACTCGGCGTTGAGGTGGGAGTGGCGGCGGCGGTGGCTGTCGGCGTCTCGTCGGTCACCTGGGACGACGTGCCGCCCGGTCCTGGCGACCCTCCGGAGTTGCAGCCGGACAAGGCGAGGGCCAAACCGACAACAAGGGCCGCGGCACCGGACCTGGAAACTCTGGAGTGGAAGGCCCCCGACGGGGCAACGCGTGACGCAAAGGAGTTCTGTGATGTCATGGGCCGCTAATCCCCCAGTAGTTTCAAGACGGCTTGTTCCGGACAGTGACTTAAGGGTAGCCCACGTCACAATTCGGCGGGATAGTTATCCACAGCCCTAGAGCCCAGGAATTGTCTACCAGCAGGAATCCGACAAACGAAGTCACAAAGGAAGCCGGCGCACCTAAGTGCACCGGCTTCCTGATAAACCGCCCTATTTTTGTTCGGGCAGCACCAGCTCCCCCGTCTTGTCCGTCGACAAGGCGAGCGATGAAACATACTGCGGGCCGCCGTCGGACGCGTCCTGGGCGGAACGCACCATGTCCGGCCGCTCAAACTCCAACCCCGTCACGTGGCACAGGAGCTTGGCGTCGCTGGGATTCCCGTCGGCGTCGAACATCGGCAGGTCGATCCCGTCGTCGAATCGCCGCAGGTAGAACTTGCCGCGGGTCAGAACGGCCAGTACCGGTGGCAGGACCAGCGCCAGTCCTACGGCGAAGATAGGCGAGTACGGCTGGATCGCGGCACCAAAGGCCCCGAAGAACACGGCAATCGAAACCCCTGCGGACACCAGCATGGACACGAAGCCAACAGGGTTCACGGCGTACAGCATGCCGCGGCGGAACTCAGGCACCTTGGGGGAAATCCTGAGGAGGTACTTGTTGATCGCAATATCGGACGCCACCGTGACAACCCAGGCCATGGCGCAGTTCGCGTAGAACCCGAGGATGGTGTTCAGGAAATCGAACATGTTCGCTTCCATCAGCACCAGCGCGATCAGCAGGTTGACCACCACGAACACCATCCGGCCTGGGTAGGTCTTGGTGATGCGCGTGAAGGAGTTGGTCCAGGCCAGCGAGCCGGAGTAGGCGTTGGTGACGTTGATCTTGATCTGCGAAATGACCACCAGAACCACGGCCAGGGTCATGGCCAGCCAGGCCGGCATCATCTCCTGGTACACGCCAAGGAACTGGTGCACGGGCTCATTGGCGGTGGCGGAGGCGGCAGGATCCAGCGTGGCGATCAGGTAGATGGCGATGAACAGACCCACGATCTGCTTGATGGCCCCGAAAATCACCCAGCCCGGCCCGGCCAGGATCACTGCCCGCCACCAGGCGGCCCGGTTGGCATCGGTGCGCGGCGGCATGAACCGGAGGTAGTCGATCTGCTCGGCAATCTGCGCCATCAAGGACAGGCACACGCCGGCGGCGAGCATCACGGACGCAAGGTTCGGACCGCCGTCGCCCGTTGCACCTGTGTAGGCGAAGAAGCTGTCGATGCTCTCCGGGTGCGAGACCAGAAGGTAACCCACAGGCACCACCATCAGGAGCAGCCACAGCGGAGTGGTCCATACTTGGAGCTTGGCCAGCGTGTTCATGCCGTAAATGACCAGCGGAATGATGAGCACAGTAGACGCGGCATACCCGAGCCACTGCGGAATGCCGAGTCCCAACTCCAGCCCCTGCGCCATGATGGAGCCCTCCAGCGCGAAGAAGATGAAGGTAAACGTGGCAAAGATGACGTTGGTGACCACTGAACCGTAGTAGCCAAAGCCCGAGCCGCGGGTGATCAGGTCCAGGTCGATGTTGTAGCGGGCCGCGTAGTAGGCCAAGGGAAAGCCGGTGGCGAAGATGACCACGGCTGCCACCAGGATTCCCAGGATCGCATTAACGGTCCCGTAGGAGATGCCGATGTTCGCCCCGATCGAGAAGTCCGCCAGGTAGGCGATACCGCCCAGCGCGCTGGTGGCCACCACTCCCGCGCTCCATTTGCGGTAGGACCGCGGCGCGAACCGCAGCGTATAGTCCTCCAGGCTTTCCTTGGTGGCGTTCAGTGCGGCGGTGTTGCCTGCCGTGGGGATCGCCGGGGAGCGTCCGACGACGGCGGCACCAGCAGGTGCCGCCGGTTCCAGCAGTTGGGTTGTGTCTGTGTCGTTGCCCATTGGGTGCGTCGCTTTCGTTTGCAGTCAGCCGTCATGGCCCTGCGTGCGACGCTATCCAGCCGGAAATACAACCCGGTCACAGCCCTGTTTCCGGACTGTTAAGCCTTGACGGTGTTGTCAAAACCACAGGGAAATGGGGGCACAAAGCCTCTGGCGCATTTCTACCTCACGTAGAAGAATGGCCGCATGATGTTTGAACACGCGGACGGCAATCCCGTCCTTGAACTCGATGATGAACAGTCGTGGCGGCTCCTGGCGGCAACGCAGCACGGCCGGCTGGTGGTCTCCGTTGCCGGGGAGCCGGATATCTTCCCGGTCAACTATGTAACCTCCAACCGGAAGCTTTACCTGCGCACGGCGCCCGGAAACAAACTGGCGCAACTGACCATCAACGCCAAGGTACTGTTCGAAACCGACGGCATCCTGTCCCAGGAGGCCTGGTCCGTTGTCCTGCGGGGGACGGCGCGGGTGCTCAGTAATTCCGACGAACTCGCCGCCATCGAGGAACTCGGCCTGAAAACCTGGGTCCCCACGCTCAAGGACTTCTACGTGGAGATCGACCCCAAGTCCGTCAGCGGCCGCCACTTCGTGTTCGGCGAACAGCCGGAACGGGAGATCTAGGCACTCCTAGACTGGGAAGATGCCGGACACTTCCAGCGCTGACAACGCCTCAGCTGACAAGCTCACGCCCGAGCAGCGCAGCTGGAACATGTCCCGGATCCGCGGAAAGAACACCAAGCCTGAGCTGGTGGTGCGCCGGTTGCTGCACGCCAGGGGCTATCGGTACCGGCTGCACGGCAGTTCCGGCGGCAACAGGCTGCCGGGGAATCCCGACCTCGTCTTCGCCGCCCGGCACAAGGTAATCTTCGTCAACGGCTGCTTCTGGCATTTCCACGACTGCCGGGTGGGCCTGCATGCCCCGAAGGCCAACGCCGAGTTCTGGGCTGCGAAACGTACCCGGACCCGTGAGCGTGACGCCGGCCAGCGCCGGCAGCTCGAAGACGCCGGCTGGGAAGTGCTGACGGTCTGGGAGTGCGAGCTGAAGGACCGCTCAGCCCTCGAGGACCAGTTGGTGCACTTCCTCGAAGCCGGCGCCTGAGCCAAGCAATCAAGGAAATCTTGAGGCAATCTTTAGCTGCTGCCGGCACTGTCCTTGATCCTGGCACGGCACGATGAACGGGTTGCCGGCGATCGGGCGCCGCCACTGACAGTTTCGGAGCAGCTATCCCCTATCCCCTAGCTTCTCCGTGCCGACAGGGCGGACTTGAACGCCGACGCCGACGAATCACTGCTGTTGATGCGCCAGTCTGTTTCCTTTTGCATGTGGAACCAGACGAAGCCCATGACGTCCGGCTGGGCGGCCAGGTAGGACACCAGGTCCGTGTTCCAGGCCGCCTTGGAACCGCCCAGTTCGCTGGACGCCGTTTCCGCTATCAGCACGGGTTTCCCGGGGGCCAGGGTGCGGAGCCGGGAGATGCCGGGGCCGAGGAGGTTCACCGGGGAAACCCAGCTGCTCCAGGTTTGCGAGGTGCCCCAGTTATAGCCGTCCAGGGCCACGATATCCGCGTAGCCCGGACCGGGATACAGGCCTGCCAGGTCGGTAGAGCCCCAGTAAGGCACATTCGGCGACCAGACCCACTGGACATTAGAGGCGCCCGTGGCGGCGACGACGTCGTGGACGTGCCGCCAGGCGGCTACGTAATCTCCGGCCTGGTTTCCGTTGACGCCCTCAGCCCAGGGATACCAGTTGCCGTTCATCTCGTGGGCGAATCGCAGCATGACCGGCTTGCCCCAGGCCGCGAGGGACTGGCCCCACTGGCTGATGTACCCGTCGAAGTCCCCGGCAGTAATCCGGGCCAGCGAATACGCGGGCTGGTTGACGCCGCCTCCCCATGCCCAGGGCTCCCAGGTGACCAGGGGCGTGGCTCCGCGGGAGCGGACAGCGTCCAGCTCAGTGATGGGCGGGGACTGCAGGAAATCCTTGTAACTCATCACGATGGAAGGGATCTCCCCGGACACTGTGGCCACCTCGTCCAGTTCACTGCCGGCCAGGGGTCCCCCCGGAGTGGCCGCTCCAAAACGCAAGGGGGCAGCACTGATTGTTGGAGCCGGCGCCGGGGCCGGAACGGGCGCCGCCTGCACCACGAAGGTTGCGGATGCCTTGATGGACGATGTCTTGGCGGTGATGGTGAGATTCCCGGTGGCCGCTGCCGGAATGGTGATGCCCGTGCTGAATGCCCCTTGCGAGGTGGTCTGGAACGCAAAGGTTGTGGAACCCACAATCACGGTCCCCGTGGTGGAGGCTTTGAACCCGGTTCCGGTGACTGTCACGGCGGCACCGGCCGGACCGGAAGTGGGATTGAGCGAAACTTGCGGTGACGTGGCTGCTGCGCTGGCCGGCTGGATGACGGATACCGCCAATCCAACCCCGATTATGAGCGCGACAAACAAGGACCTCAGTATTCGGAACACGGCAATCTATCCCCAGATTGAAATGCGGCCGTGGCCGCCGGTGGCGTCAGTGCAGAAAGCACTGGCCTTGATCCTAAGGGCAGAAATCCGCACTCCCATCAAGAAAACCACAATTCTTGCCGAGTCTTCTGCGAGGTCATGGGAACAGTCCTAACCTGAAAAAGAGCAAGCATTCCGGCCCCACCGCCCTGTTTCCCGAGTCAACAAAGCCAGCAGAAAGGAGTGTCATGAGCACATCAGATGATGCCCCCAGGCCGCTGGTAGACCAGTCCGTCCTGGACCGGCTGCGGGATGAACTCGAGGAGGAGGAGGGCTACAGCCGGGTCTTCGTGGGGAACTTCATCGACTTCCTGCCGCAACGGTTGGGGCGGTTGCGGCTGGCCCTGACCACCGGCGACCTGGAAGGCTCCATGGACGCGGTCCTGAGCCTGAAAACCTCAAGCCAGATGGTTGGCGCCGAACGCTTGGCCGGGCTGGCCCTGGAACTGGAGAACGAGATCCGGACCGAAGCCCGCCACGCGGACATGGCGGTGGCGCTGCCCCGGCTGGCCGCCACGTACTTACGGCCCATCACCCAGTGCAGCAGGCAGACCATGCACCGGCTGCAGGCTCAGTGCTGCCCCGGCGCCAAGCGGTAACCCACCCCGCGAACCGTCTGCAGCCACCGCGGCTGCTGCGGTGAGTCACCCAGCTTCTTGCGCAGGTTTCCCATGTGGACTTCCACAGAACGTTCGTCGGCCTCGCTGATGTAACTGCCGACGTCGTAATCCTCGTCCCGAAGCCGCCGCACCAGGTCGGATTTGGTCCTGACAGTGCGCCCGGCTTCCAGCAGGGCATACAGGAGTTCGAATTCCGTGCGGGTCAGGTTCATCTCCTTGCCGTCAACTGTGACGGTGCGGGAGGCGTAGCTGAGTTCCAGGCCGTTGTGGCTGAAGTTACCGCGCTCCGGATGGGCCGCGCTGTCCGCGCCGGCATCCACTGAAACTTCCTGCGGGTCAGGAGCAGTCCGCGGCCGGCGCATCATCGCCGCCACCCGGGCGCGCAGCTCGCGCGGGCGGAACGGCTTGGTGAGGTAGTCATCGGCCCCCGATTCAAGCCCGATCAGGGTGTCCAGTTCCTCGGTGCGCGCCGTCAGCATCACGATGTACGCATCCGAGAACTCGCGGATCTGCCGCGAAACCTCAAAGCCGTCGATGTCCGGCAACCCCAGGTCCAGGGTGATGACATCGGGATTGAGGCTCTTGGCCATCAGGACGCCCTCAGCGCCCCCGCTGGCGACGGTCACGTCAAATCCAGCCTGGCTCAGCACAGTGCGAACCAATTCCCGAATGTCGTGGTCATCCTCGATGACCAGACCCACACGTGCCTCACTCATAGAGCCCCCTCAGTGCCAACGTCTGAAGTATAGCTGGCTGCGGATATCCTGCTGGTATGGTCCCGCACACCCCCGCGTCCGCGTCCTCCGCCGCATGAGCAACCCCACCGCCTGGTCCTCGGGACGGCTGCGGTTCTTCAGGCGGCCGTTCCATGAGTACCGGCTGACGGACCGGGTGGCGCTAAGCCAGATGCCGTTGTTCATGACCACCATCCTGACGGCCTTGCTGATGTGGGCATTCTTCCCGGCCACGATGGACAACCCGCTGTTCGTCACGTTCCTCGTCTCCCAACTGGCCATCATGGCGCTCTGCTACATCATTCCTTGGGAGCGGCTGCCCTACACCAGTTTCCTGGCGATCCCGCTGCTCGACTTTGTCTCCATTGCCGCAGGCAGGGAAGGCGGCCAGGAAAGCCTGACGGGAATCAGCCTGCTGGCCGTGTTCCCCGTCATATGGCTTTGCGCATCGGGTTACTACCCGCGGGCTGCACTGTGGTTTTCCTTCCTCGGTCCGCTGGCCATCATCTGGGTGCCGCTGCTCCTGAAGGGCAACTACACGCCGCAGGACTTCGCCCGTTCACTGCTGTTGCCCGTCATGATGCTGGGCATCGGCGTGTCGGTGAGCGTCCTGACCTTGAGCATGATGCGCCAGCAGGCGCAGCTGGAAGAAAAGGACGAGCAGCTGCGTGCCAGCCTGCGGACCAGCAAGCGCCAGGAATCGCTGCTGAACACCGTGCTGGACACCGTCCACCTGGGGGTGCTGGCTGTCGATGCGGAGGGCCACGACATCCTGATGAACCGGAAGCAGCGCGCCAACCATGAACTGGCCCGGCCAAAGAACATTGCGGACCCCAACGAATCGCAGCTGCTGGTCTACGGCCCGGACCGGAAGACTCTGGTCCCCGTCCAGGAACGTCCGGTCCGGCGGGCCGTCCTGGGGGAAACCTTCACCGACTACCTGGTGTGGCTGGGCGACGGGAAGGACCAGCGGGCACTCGTGACCACCGCCCGTGCCATGAAGGACTCGGACGGCAACTTCACCGGCTCGGTGGTCGTCTTCAGCGACGTCACGGACCTGGTGAACGCACTCACCGCCAAGGACGACTTCGTATCCAGCGTCTCGCACGAATTCCGGACCCCGCTGACATCCATCCTGGGCTACGTCGAAATTCTGCTCGCCGAAGACCAGGACGATCCCCAGCGGGAAATGCTGGAGATCATCCGCCGCAATTCTGAGCGCCTCCTGACACTGGTGTCAGACCTGCTGGCCAGCCGGAACGGCCAGCTGATCGTCTCGCCGGACGCCGTGGATGTTGCCGAGCTGGTACGCAGCAGCGTGTCTTCGGCGTTGCCCCGCGCAGCAGCAGCCGGCGTGGATCTGCGGGCGGAGACCCCGGAACGGCTGGAGGCCCGCGTGGACAGCGCCAGGATCTCCCAGGTCCTGGACAACCTGGTGTCCAACGCCATCAAATACTCCCCCGACGGCGGCGAGGTGGTGGTGTCGCTGGCACGGGAAGACGGCCATTTGGCGTGCCGGGTCAGGGACACAGGGATGGGCATGAGCTCGGAGGACGCTTCCGAGGTGTTCGCCAAGTTCTTCCGGACCAGCAACGTCCGGCGGACCGCCATCCCGGGCGTGGGCCTGGGCCTGCCCATCAGCAAGGCGATCGTAGAGGCCCACGGCGGGACCATCGACGTCGAAAGCACGCTGGGCGAGGGGACAACGTTTACGTTCCGGGTTCCGGTGTAGCAGTCCTGAGCACCTCGCCCCAGGATTGGAAGGCAAGTTCCCGGATGGATGCCAGGATGGCCGACGGCGGCTGGCTGAGGTCCAGCGGGAACTCCACGATGTCGATGTCGGTGTTCAGGATGCGGCGGAGTTTCATCTCGCCTTTGCCCGCGTAGACCAGCCAGGCGGTGGGCACGGCCAGGGCGGTGCAGTGCGCCAGCATCTGGTAATGGTCGGCGGTCAGGGACGCACCGGCGTCCGACGCCGCCCGGTACTTGGCATTGTAGGCAACCACAGGGCGTCCGCCGAGCATGTGGACGGCATCCGGGCGCACGGACAGCCGGTCGGAGTCGCGCACCGCCTCGCTGAGGAGGGCGTTGTACCGCAGCCGCAGTTCCCCTGGATATGACGCCATGGCGCTGCGCAGCGCCGTTCCCACGAAGTCTTCGAAAACCTGGGCCATGTCCACCACGAACGACGCCGTCTGCTGCCTGCCCTCCCCCGCTTCCGCGGACGCGTTGCGCAGGACCAGCTCAGCCAGGCGCAGCACGGAGTGGTAGCGCAGGTTCATCCGGGTGGGGTTCCACGGCGGCACCGGGCTGCCGGCTGGAAGGCGGGTGACGGCGTCGAGCTTTCCCTTCAGCTGGCGCAGCCGGCCCAGTACCTCGGGCCGGACTCCGGGCACCTGGCCCATCCGCTCCAGCGCGGCGCGCAGGATCCGGTTCTCGGCGATGTCCTCGGTGAACTCGTCGTAGGAGACCTCCAGCGGAACCAGCATGCCGGGGCGGCGGGAGATCTGGTCCGAGATCCGGATCCGGCCCTTGACCGTGCGCAGGGATTCGTCCACGGTCAGGTAGCCCTGCAGGACCCCGCGGCCCAGGGCACGTTCGGCGAGCTGCGCCAGGGACTCGGCCAGGGCGCTCCACAGGTCCCGGTCTTCCTCAGCAGCCACCAGGTCCGGCCGGAAGCCCTGCTCCCCCGCATAACTGAGCAGGAAGAGGAGCCGGCTGAGGCCCAGACGGTCCTTGGGCCGGACGTCCAGCTGGAGCGTTGAGGTGCGCACCGAGCCTACCTTGCCCACCGGCTCGATCCGGTACAGCCCCATGCCCATGGGCGAGGCCTTGGCCAGGCCACTGGAGTTCAGGAAGGAAGCGCTGGGCGCATCCAGCCGCTCCACCAGCCCGCTGGACAGCTCGTCCAGGACCAGGTGACGCACGGACGCCCTGGGGTCAGCGCGCTGCAACGCGTCCCAGCAGCTGGTCCAGCCCGAACCGCTCCTCCAGCTGGGCCCGCGTCAGCTGGCCGTGATAGTGCTCCTCCAGCAGCGGCATGAGCTCGTACTTCCAGATCCGGCGCAGGCCGGCAGGGGTCTGGGCTGCCGGCTTCATGAAGTACGACGGGCCGATCATCAGGTCCCGGTCCCACTCGTCAATGGCCCCGTTGAGCGCGTCCAGCAGCAGCGCCGGGGTGGTATCGAGCTCCCTCGCCTCCAGGAACCGGAGCAGGGAGCCCTTGACCGGCTCCGTCTGGGGGTGGAGTTCGATGAAGGAGAAGCGCCGGCGGATAGCCGCGTCCATCATCGCGATGGAACGGTCGGCGGTGTTCATGGTGCCGATGATGTAGAGGTTGTCCGGCAGCGTGAACGGCTCGTTGGGGCTGTACTGCAGGTAGATCCGGTCATCGCGGTACTCCAGCAGGAAATACAGCTCGCCGAACACCTTGGCCAGGTTGGCGCGGTTCATCTCATCGATGATCAGGAAGTACGGCTTCTTCTCATTCCCTGGCTTGGCGGCTTCCTCCGCCAACCGGCGCAGCGGCCCGGCCACCAGTTTGAAGGACACCTGGCCTTCGTCCGTCTTATCCGGCCGATAGCCCTCGAAGAAGTCCTCGTAGGCGTAGGACGGGTGGAACTGGACCAGCTTGACGCGTTCGTCCGTGGTGTCATCCGCCAGTTCCGCGGCGAGGTGCTTGGCCAAGTACGTCTTGCCCGTGCCGGGAGGGCCGTAAAGCACCAGCTGGCGGTTTTCCTCCAGCAGGTCGGCGATCTCCTGGAGAGGCTCCAGCTCCATGTGCAGCGAGGCTGCGAATTCCTGCGTCAGCGGGCGGAAGCCCTCCTGGACAGGAGGGACGACGACGGCGCCGTCAGTGTCGCCGTCGGGCTCGGTTTCCGCTTCGGCCGGCAGCAGCGCCTGCAGCGCCTGGACCACGCGGGTTACGTCCACCACAATGCCCGGGGTGGCGAGCTGCCGCTGCACGTGGCGGGGAAGGCTGGTGGTGGTGTGGCCGTCGTCGAACCAGCGCACCTTGCGGCGCAGGCGCCGGTTGTCGTCGTTGTACTCGGGCTCCCCCAGCACGCCGCCAAGCCGTACGGTTCCGGCGTGCTGGTACAGCACCAGGTCACCGGGCTTCATGACGGTCAGGAAGGCAAAGACCGCGGTTTTGGTGTCCTCGCGTTCCACGTAGCCAAGGTGCTTGTAGTCCTCGTCCACGGCATTCTGCACCAGGCCGGCGGTCACGCCGGGGTCCAGTGTGCGGAGATGCTCGACGTCGAGGGTCACCTTCTCCTCTCCGTGCCAGGCAGTGAGCAGGTCGGCGTGATCGCTGTGCGTCCGGAGCAGCCAGGCGCGCCGGCCGGGGTCGCCCACCTTGCGCCACTGGCTGACCAGCTGGCGGGAGTACCAGTCGATCCGCTGGCCCGCCTGCTCGTCCAGGTGCAGCCGGATGCGGTGGATGTCAGCGGTGATGTCCTCTTCCCCGTCACCTTTCGCCCCGCCCACCAGGGAGGCGAACGCGTCACGGATTTCCTGGCGTTCCACGTCCGCCACCACGGGCTCGAAGTAGCTGGGCCAGGCCAGGAATTCGATGCTGCGGCGAATGGCGGGCTGGTCATCCGGGGTGGAGGCCGCGAGGCGGTGGAACTGCAGCGGATCCTTGATGGCGGCCTGCACCACGGCGGCCGGCCGCTGTGCGACGTTCCGGACGAACCGGCACAGCCACTTCAGGTGGTCCCAGATGGTCCAGTTGAATTCAGCCGTCCGGTCACGGATCACGCCGTGGTCCGTCATGCCCGCGTAAAGCTCTTCGGGAAGCTCCAGCGGCGGCTCCAGCCAGCCGGCGGCCTCGGCGACGCGGGCGCGCTTGACCTTGAGGGATTTCACTTCGTGGGCCAGCGGAAGGGACTGCAGGAAGAGCAGCTCCACCGCCAGTTGCTTGGCTCCACGGGTGGCGCCGTCCAGGTTCTCGCGGAGGTTGGTCATCATCGGGGCCTTGGCGTCCGGGATGCCCCGTTCCAGGCGGTCCAGCAGCTCCGAGGCCGCCGCGACCGACCACGTCCGGGTCCGCCCGTCCAGCGGCGACGCCTTCCCCTGCAGACCCGGGCCAAGGACGAACCACGCTGCGTCTTCGATCTCCCTGGAGATGCCGAGGGCGCGGGTCATGGCAACAGTGGCAGTGGGGGTCATACCCTCAAATTTACAGGGTCAAGCTGGGCGGCCGCTCCACGGGCGCCCGGCCGCCCTTCCGCCGGACTGGGCTACTTGGCGGCGGCGGAGTGCTTCCGGCCGAAGATGAAGTAGCCCATGGGGCCGATGAAATTGACGAAGGACGCCGCCCGCCACGCGGCTTTGGGACCGTTGATGAGTTCTGCCGGCCGCCGGGAGATGTCGCGCTGGGCGGCAACCAGCAGGGAGACCTGCACCAGGCCCGTCACAATGGTGCCTATCTTGGCACCCGGTGACATCTCCTTCCAGGTCTTCTTCTTCCGGGCGGCGCGGTTCTTGTTGCTGGCCATGGCGGCTTCCTTTCGCTGTACAACGTGTTGCAGGTCTGGGTGATGCTGGGGACCTGGTTCCAGTCCACGGGTCCGGGGCAGCCCCGTCCAGAGTCTTAGTGCCTGTATGGAGCCATCCGGTCTTTCTGCTCCTGGCTGAGCCTCTGCACCCGGCCCGTCGCTTCATCCACGAACGCCAGATGGCTGCTGGCCTTCACGCAGTCCTCCCGCGTGACGGGGTCCTGGAGCAGGTAGTGGATGTCGAAGCTGGCGCCCTTGACGGCACCGATCCATACCTGGACCACCGCCGGAACGTTGCGGTACTCCAGGGTCCGGACATAGCGGATCTTGTGGTCCACCACCAGGGCGAGGGTGCCCTCGGGGACGTCGTTAAACAGGGACACCGGTGGTTCAATGCCGGGAAGGCCCGCGCCCCGCGGCGGTCCGAAAGCCGCGATCCTGGCTTCCTCCAGCATCCGCACGATCTGGACGTTGTTGATGTGGCCATAGGCGTCCATGTCGCCCCAGCGCATTGGCACCAGCACCTCGATCCGCTGGCCGCCATGCGCGCTCAGCTGTGCACCGCCGTCGAATCATCCACCGGTACGTCCCCGGCGTCGGTCCCGGCAAACTGCGACATGTAGAGGCGGTGGTATGCCCCGCCGGCGGCGAGCAGCATGTGGTGGTTGCCCTGTTCCACGATTCGTCCGTTCTCCATAACCAGGATGGTATCGGCATCCCGGATGGTGGAGAGCCGGTGCGCGATGACGAAGCTGGTGCGGTCCGATCGCAGCGCAGCCATGGCTTTCTGCACCAGGAGCTCGGTGCGGGTATCCACGGAACTGGTGGCCTCATCCAGGATCAGCAGTGACGGGTTGGCCACGAATGCGCGGGCTATGGTGATCAGCTGCTTCTCGCCGGCGCTGACGTTGTTGCCTTCTTCGTCGATCACGGTCTGGTAGCCCTCGGGGAGCGCCCGGACAAATCGGTCCACGAACGTGGCCTTCGCTGCCGCCATGACCTGCTCTTCGGTGGCCTCGAGGTTGCCGTACCGGATGTTGTCGTAGATGGACCCGCCGAACAGCCATGCATCCTGCAGCACCATGCCCACCTTGGAACGCAGTTCGGAGCGGCTCAGGTGGGTGATGTCCACACCGTCCAGCATGATGGAGCCCGCATTGAGCTCGTAGAAACGCATTACCAGGTTCACCAGGGTGGTCTTGCCGGCTCCCGTGGGCCCGACGATGGCAACCGTGTTCCCGGGCTCCGCGGTGAAGGACAGATTCTCGATGAGCGGCTTGTCCGGGCTGTAGCTGAAGGTCACGTTCCTGAAGTCCACGTGCCCGTCGGTCTTGGCGGGCAGGTGTTCGGTGGCCGTTTCAACGTCCTGTTCGTCGGCGTCCAGGAATTCGAAAACGCGCTCCGAGGATGCCACGCCGGACTGGAGCATATTGGCCATGCCGGCCATTTGGCCCAGAGGCTGCGTGAACTCCCGGGAGTACTGGATGAAAGCGGTCGCATCGCCCAAAGACATGGCGCCGGAGGCCACCCTGAGGCCGCCCACCACGGCGATGCCAACATAGCTGAGGTAGGACACGAACTGCATCACGGGGAAGATGATTCCAGAGACGAACTGCGCTCCGAAGCTTGCCTTGTACAGTGCCTCGTTGCGTTCCTCGAACCGGGCCAGCATGTCCGCGTCCCGGCCGAAGACGCGGACCAGGTCGTGGCCGGAGAAGGATTCCTCGATCTGGCCGTTCAGCGACCCGGTGTTCTTCCACTGGGCAGCGAAGAGCTTCTGGCTCCGGGCACCGATCAGCCCGGCCGCCACTCCGGACAGCGGCAGCGCAACGAGCGCGATCAAGGCCAGCTGCCAGGAGACGATGAACATCATGACCACGATGCCCACCACGGTCAGCACAGAGTTCACCAGCTGGGCGAACGCCTGCTGAAGCGCCTGCTGGATATTGTCGACGTCGTTGGTCACGCGTGACAGCACATCGCCGCGCTGCCGCGTATCGAAGTAGTTCAGCGGCAGGCGGTTCAGCTTGCTTTCGGTGTCATCGCGCAGCCGCCGGATCACCTTCATGACAATGCGGTTCAGCACGTACCCCTGGAGCCACATGAAGATGTTGGCCACGAAGTACATCAGCAGGACGATGGCAATGAGCATACTGAGCTTGCCGAAGTTGATCCCGGTGCCGGGCACCAGCTCCATCCGGGAGACCATGTCCGCAAAGTTGTCCTGGCCCTGCTGGCGCAGGCCTGCCACAAACTGTTCCTTGCTGACACCGGACGGCAACTGCTTGCCCACCACTCCGGCGAAAATGACGTCCATGGCCTGGCCCAGGATCTTGGGGGCGATCACGTTCAGGACCACCGAGACCACCACCAGGCCCACCACCGCGTAGATGCCCAGGGCTTCGGGCTTCAGCAGGCCCATGAGTCGTTTGGCGGAAGGCCAGAAGTGCTGGGCCTTCTTTGCAGGCATCCCACCGAACATGTCCCCATCGGCTTCGGAAGGGGTGAATTCCTCCTCGAAGTAGTCGTCGTCCTCCGGCAGGCCGGCGCCTGCTTCCGCTTCGCCGTCGACCGGCTGGAGGGACTGGGTGGATTCTTCCACGGAGGCGTGGTCCTTCTTGCGGGGGCTCATGCCACTTCCTCCACGCTCAGTTGGGATTCGACAATTTCCTGGTAGGTCGGTGAGGTTTCCAGGAGTTCTTCGTGCGTGCCGCGGTCAACGATGCGTCCGTTGTCCAGCACCAGGATCTGGTCGGCCTCGGTGATGGTGGAAATCCGCTGGGCCACGATGATCACGGTGGCGTCCGAGGTGGTGCGCTTGAGGGCGGCGCGGAGCCGGGCGTCAGTAGCGACGTCAAGGGCGGAGAAGGAGTCGTCGAACAGGTATACCCGCGGCTTGGTCACCAAGGCACGGGCAATGCACAGGCGCTGGCGCTGGCCGCCGGAGACATTGGTGCCGCCCTGGGAGATCCGGGAGTCCAGTCCGTTCTTCTTTTCGCGGACAAAAGACTCTCCCTGCGCCACCCGGAGGGCGTCCCACAGTTCCTGGTCCGTGGCCTCGGTCTTGCCGAAGCGGAGGTTGTGCCCGATGCTGCCGGAGAACAGGTAGGGACGCTGCGGCACCAGGGCCACGCGTTTGGTGATCTCCGCGCGGTCGAGTCTGTCGACGGGGACACCGTCAAGCAGCACCTGGCCTTCGGCGGGGTCGTACAGCCGTGGCAGCAGGGACAGGAGGGAGGTCTTTCCGGCGCCGGTGGAGCCGATGATGGCGATGGTCTGGCCCGGCCGGGCGGTGAAGCTGATGTTGCTGAGCACCGGGGACTCGGCGCCGGGGTACGCGAACGTCACGTTGCGGTATTCCACCACGCCGGCCAGGGCGGCCGGGGCTTCGGGGCGTTCGGGGTCGTGGATGGAGGGCTCGACGTCGAGTACCTCGCCGATGCGGTCGGCGCAGACGGAGGCGCGCGGGATCATCATGGCCATGAAGGTGCCCATCATGACGGCCATCAGGATCTGCAGCAGGTACTGCAGGAACGCGGTGAGCGAACCCACCTGCATGGCGCCGGTGTCCACCCGCTGCCCGCCAAACCAGAGCACGGCTGCGGTGGACAGGTGCAGGATCATGCTGATGGCGGGGAACATGAGGACGAACAGGGCACCGATGCGGAGCGAGACGTCCGTAAGTTCCTTGTTGGCCGCACCAAACCGGTCCGTTTCATACGGTTCCCGCACGAAGGCGCGGACCACGCGGATCCCGATGATCTGTTCCCGCAGCACGGCGTTGATGCGGTCGATCTTCCGCTGCATGGAGCGGAAGAGTGGCATCAGCCGGACCACCAGGTAGCCCACCACCACAGCCAGGAGCGGGACGGACACCCACACCAGCCAGGACAGGTTGATGTCCTCGCGCAGGGCCATGATGATGCCGCCGATGCACATGATGGGGGTGGCCACCATGAAGTTCAGCCCCATCAGGAGGAGCATCTGCACCTGCTGGACATCGTTGGTGCCGCGCGTGATCAGCGTGGGCGCACCAAAGGCGTTGACGTCCTTGGCGGAGAAACTGGTGACCTTGCGGAACACGGCACGGCGCAGGTCCCGGCCCACTGCCATGGCCGTCCTCGAGCCGAAGTAGACGCCGGCGATTGCCGCGGCTACCTGCGCGAAGGCCACCAGGAGCATCAGGGCACCGGTGCGCCAGATGAAATCCGTGTCGCCCCGCGCCACGCCCTGGTCGATGATTTGGGCGTTCAGGCTTGGCAGGTACAGGGCTGCAATGGTGGAGGCGAGCTGGAAAACAACCACGGCGGCGATAAAGGGGAAATACGGTTTGGAATAGCGCCGTATGAGGGTGAGGAGCATGCACTCAACTCTAGTAATGCCCACCGACATTTGGTTCCATACGGGAGCATAATTCCCCGCTGGATTGACTCAAGAAAACGTCGTCTCCACCGGGGCCGCCATCCCCACCCATGCAGGAACGCCGCAGCCCACATCCGGAAGGTCCTCCGGCTGCGGGCTGCGGTGTTGATGGGTGCCGTCCAAGGCGGGCAGCCCCGGACGGAATGGCTTACTGTCCCGTTACCGGGGCAGAACCTTCCCCGCCGGACGGGGAGGGTGCGGCGGCGCTGTGCTTGCCGTGCCCGGCCAGGTACAGGGCGGCTGCTGCCTGGATCTTGCGTTCCTTCAGGAGCTTGCGCTGCAGCCGGGTAAGCTCTGCGGCCGTGGCTGCCTGCCCGGCCGCCACCTCCTGCTGGGACCGCAGTTGCTGCTGGATGTCCAGCACCAGTGTGCCGAGCTCGGCCTGCTGCCGCGCCAGCAGGTCCTGGGTGTCCTGCAGCTTCTGCAAGGTGGCCGCGGCACTGGCGATCGCATCGGCAGCCCTGTCCACGCTGTCGGCGGACCTGAGGTCCAGCTCCTCGGAGCGGAAGCTCCGTGCAAAGACTTCCTCGAAGTCCTCCGTGGCAACCCTGCCGGACGCTGCCGCGGCTGCGGCAGCACCGCCGTCGTACACCTTGGCAGGTGCCGCGGCCGGACGCAGGGCACTCCGGGCACCCGTCGACTCAGCGGCCGTCCCGTCCGGCACGTCGCTGGAAACCATGGGCAGTTGACCGGTCATGGTGGCGGTCATGCCGGCCTCACCGGCGGCGTTGGCCTCAAGCGCCTTTTCCGGCGTGATGTCAACGGTCTTGCGCAACGGTACTTCCTTGATGAAGATGACGGCGATGAGGGCCACGGCTGCAACGATGGCGGAGATCATGAAGATCCCGGCCGTGGCATCGCCGTAGGCGGCACGCATGACCTCGGCGATCGGCGCCGGCAGGTCCTTCAGGTCCAGCGTGGCGCCGCTGTTGCCGCCGGCCGGGATGCCCAGCCTGGCCAGTCCGTCGGTGGCCAGGTCCTTGACATGGTTGGCCATGACGGCGCCCAGGACGGAAACGCCGATGGCGCCACCCACGGAGCGGAAGAATGCAACGGAAGCGCTTGCGGAACCGATGTCGGAGGCGCGGACCGTGTTCTGGACGGCCAGGACGAGGTTCTGCATGAGCATGCCCAAACCGATACCGAAGATGCCCGTGTACAGGCCCGTCAGCCACAGTTCGGTGGTGTGGTCCATGGTTCCGGCGAGCGCCAGGCCGCCGATCAGCAGGACGGTGCCGCCGATCAGGAAGCGCTTCCATTTACCGTAGCGGCTGATCAGCTGGCCGGAAACGACCGAACCGATCAGGTTGCCGGCGATCATGGGCAAGGTCAACAGGCCGGCCTCGGTGGGCGTGGCACCGCGGGCCACCTGGTAGTACTGGCCCAGGAAGGTGGAGGAACCGAACATGGCAACACCCACGGCGACGGACGCCACGATGGCCAGCGCGGTGGTGCGCTCCGAGATGATCTTCAGCGGGATGATCGGCTGCGGCACCTTGGACTCCACCAGCACCAGCAGCGCGAGCAGCAGGACGCCGCCGCCTACCATGACGGCTGACTGCCATGACCACCAGTCGTAGTAGTCGGCCTTGCCGGCGAAGGAAACCCAGATCAGGAGCAGGCTGACGCCGGAGGTCAGCAGGATCGAACCGACCCAGTCGATCTTGGCGGGGCGCTTGACGTGCGGAATCTTCAACGTGACCTGGAGCAGGATCAGGGCGACGACGGCCAGGGGCACGCAGACAAAGAAGGTCCAGCGCCAGCCCAGCGAGCTGTCCACGATGAAGCCGCCCAGCAGAGGACCACCGGCGGTGCCCACGGCCATGACGGCACCCATGTAGCCGGAGTACTTTCCGCGTTCGCGCGGCGGGATGATGGAGCCGATGATCGCCTGCGCCAGGGCGGTCAGGCCACCCATGGCGATGCCCTGGATCACGCGGGCGGTGAGCAGGAACGGGATGTTCTCGGAGAAACCTGCCATGACCGAGCCGGCAACGAAGATCACGATACTGAGCTGGACCAGGACTTTCTTGTCGAAGAGGTCCGCGAGCTTGCCCCAGATGGGGGTGGTGGCCGCGTTGGCCAGCAGTGCTGCCGTGATGACCCAGGCAAAGTCCGTCTGGGTGCCCTTGAGCTCGGACATGATCGTGGGCAGCGCGTTGGCAACGATGGTGCTGCTGAGGATGGCGGTAAAGAAGGCAGCGAGAAGGCCGGTCAGGGCTTCCATGATCTGCCGGTGGTTCATGGGCGCGCCGGGCTCGTGGCGCTTGGATTGCCGCGATTCCTGTCTGGCGGTGCGTTCGCGCTGGCGCTCCTGCTCCTGGTCCGCGGCGGCGGTGACGTTAGCCATTGATGGACTCCTGCGTTTTCTGTTCAGTGGTGGTTCCGGCCGCCCTTGCCCGGATGGAATTCTTCAGGGATGCCGTGAGCTTGTTCAGCATCGCGGCTGTTGCAACGGCGTCGTCCTCGTTCCAGTCGGAGAGGTACGCCTGCAGCGTCTCCGCCCGGTGCCGCACCAGCTCCGCCAGCTTCTCCTTGCCCCGCGGGGAAAGTGCCAGCAGCTGGGCCCGGCCATCGTCCGGGTCCGGGGTGCGGAGCACCAGCCCCGCGTCGGCCAGTTCGGCCACGTGCCGGCTTAGCACCGGCGGGCTGACCCCCAATCGCTCGGCCAGGTGCGCTGCGCGGGTCTCCCCTTCGCCGATGAACTTGAGCACGCCCTGGA
The DNA here is from genome assembly GCF_039907755.1 of Pseudarthrobacter sp. CC12. Lineage (NCBI taxonomy): Bacteria > Bacillati > Actinomycetota > Actinomycetes > Micrococcales > Micrococcaceae > Pseudarthrobacter > Pseudarthrobacter sp. CC12. The sequence continues at coordinate 61,674 of NZ_JARDJH010000020.1, forward strand.
GGGCGATGCCAGTGTCCTGGCCCTTGATGTTGATCATGGTGACGCAGCGCAGCGCGCGCTGGAGGTCATAGATATTGCTGACGAGGTCGGCTGCAGTGGCCGGTGCGACAGACATGATCCTCCCTAAAGAATTAGTTGCTGCAAGCAACTGTATCAGGAAAAGGTTGCTTAGGGAAACGAAGTTGTTCCAGCAGGCAGCTTAAATGCCAAGCTCCCCCACGTCCGCGGGACGGTGTCCAGGACGTGGGGGAGCTTAAGGTTGGTGCCCGGTCAGGGGGCCAGGTGCGTAGGCCCGAACATCTTGAGGAGGGTTTCAACAACGACGACGTTGGGTCCGTCAGCGGCGAAGCCGGCCCGGAGCGCGTCCCCCACGCCTTCCGGGGCCACCCTGGTGGCCGGCACGCCAAAGGATTCGGCGAGCGCAACAAAGTCGGGACGGGCCAATTCCGTGGCCGTGGCCTTGCCGAACGCGCCCACCATGTATTCGCGCAGGATGCCGTAGCCGCCGTCGTCCACGATCAGCCAGGTGACCGGAACGTTGTGCTGCTTGGCGGTGGCCAGTTCTGCAATGGAATACATGGACGAACCGTCACCGGAGACCGCAAGGACCCGACCGGGCTTACCCGCAGTCTCCAGCCCAACCGCCGCTCCAATGGCGCCGGGAAACGCATAGCCCAGGCCACCGGCGCCCTGTGCGGAGTGGAACTGCCCTTCACGGGCGTCCCAGCAGGACCAGCCCCAGTAGGCGGCGATGGTCATGTCCCAGAACGTCTGCATATCCGCTGGAACGGCCTCCCGGATGGCGGCCATGAACGTCAGTTCTTTGGCAAGGTCCTGCGATTCCAGCCGGGCACGGACCTTGGCAAGCGACTCCTTGACCAGCTCTTCCGGCGTGCTGCCGTGCCAGTCCGGCATCGTTGCCCTGCCGGATCCAAGAGCTGAGTCCAAGGCTGCCAGCGCCTGGCCAGCATCGGCGCGGATCCCCAAGCCTGGCCGATTGGACTCCAGTACCCGGGGTTCGGCGTCGATCTGGATGATCCTGCCGCGCGGTTCGAAGGTGAAGTAGTTGGACGTAACCTCGCCCAGGGACGATCCGATGACCACCAGGACGTCCGCGTCTTCGAGGAGGTCGGTCATGTACCGGTCCTCGATCCAGGACTGAAGGGACAGCCCGTGGTTCCAGGGGAACGCACCGTTGCCGCCAGGAGTGCAGATGACCGGCGCATGGAGCTTCTCGGCAATGGACAACAGGGACTTCTCCGCCTTGCCGCGCCGGGTTCCACCGCCGGCGATGATGGCCGGGCGCTTGGCTGATTCCAGCCACTTCACGGCCTCGCGCACCAGTTCAATCCGCGGTGGATTGTCCGCCGCCTCCGCCAAGGCATCCTCCACCGGCGGGACCATGATCGGATCCAGCAGGACGTTTTGCGGAATCTCGAGCCACACCGGGCCCTGCGGGGAGGAGATGGCCTCGGTCCAGGCGTCCTGGATGGCCGACGGGATTCCGGAAGCGTGCTGGATCAGCCGTTGGCTCTTGGTGACGTTGGCCGCGGAGGCCTTCTGGTCATCGAGCTGGTGCAGCATGCCCTTGCGCCGGGCCCCGAGTCCCTCCAACGGAATCTGGCTGGCCACCACCACCATGGGGACGCCCGTGGCATAGGCCTCCTGCAGTCCAGCCAGGGACGTCAGCGCGCCGGGGCCGGTGGACAGGAACAGCACGCCAACTTCGCCGGTGGCGCGGGAGTACCCGTCCGCGGCAAAGGCGCTGTTGTTCTCCACCCGGGAGGAGACAAAGTGCAGGTTGCCGCGGCCCATGGCATCAAAGAGTCCCAGGGCGTGCTGGCCCGGGATGCCGAACACGGTCTTGGCGCCCAGCGCTTCGAGGGTTTCGACGACGAGGTCCCCGCCGTTGCGGACGCTGCTCCCCCGGGCCGGGGGCGCCGGGGCAATTTCCGTCACGGCCTACTCCTTGGTGGCGGCAGCGAAGCCGGCGGGGCGGCGGGCTTCCTGGCCGATCGCCTGGGCCTGGTACCCGGTCTCCGCACCGAACCGGCTGCCGGGCACAGCATTGTCCGCCATCAGGGTCACCAGCTCGTACGCGACGTGGCTGGCCGCGACGCCGGTGATCTCGGCGTGGTCGTAGGCCGGGGACACTTCGACGACGTCGGCGCCCACCAGGTTCATTCCGCGGAAGCCGCGGATGATTTCCAGGAGTTCGCGGCTGGTGATGCCGCCTGCTTCGGGCGTTCCCGTGCCGGGCGCGTGGGCCGGGTCCAGGACGTCAATGTCCACGGAGATGTAGAGCGGGCGGTTGCCGATGCGGTCACGGACCTTGGCCACGGTTTCCAGCACGCCCTGGTAGTACACGTCCGCGGAGGTAACGATGCCGAACCCAAAGCGGTGGTCGTCGTCGAGGTCCTTCTTGCCGTACAGCGGACCGCGGGTCCCAATATGGCTGATGGCCTCGGTGTCCAGGATGCCTTCCTCCACTGCGCGGCGGAAGGGCGTGCCGTGGGTGTATGCGGCACCGAAGTAGGTGTCCCACGTGTCCAGGTGCGCGTCGAAATGCAGCATGGCGATGGGTCCGCCGGCGCGTTCGGCAGCGGCGCGCAGCAGCGGCAGGGCGATGGTGTGGTCGCCACCCAGGGTCAGCAGCTTGCTCCCGGCGGCGGTGAGGTCCAGCGCGTTCTGCTGGATGGTCTCAATGGCTTCATTGATGTTGAACGGGTTGACCGCCATGTCCCCGGCATCGGCCACCTGGATGTTCTCGAACGGGCTGACGTCCCAGGCGGGGTTGTAGGGGCGCAGCAGCCGGCTGGCCTCGCGGACGTGGTTTGCGCCGAAGCGGGCACCCGGACGGTAGGAGACCCCCGAATCGAAAGGCACTCCCACCACCGTCACATCAGCCTTGGCTACCTGGTCCAGCCGCGGAAGGCGGGCATACGTGGCAGCCCCGGCATAGCGGGGGATCCGGGATGAATCAATGGGGCCGAGGTTGCCGTTGGCTTCAATGCGCAGCTCTTCCAATGGGAGGCCTCTCCTTCGAGGAGTTGGGGATTTCTGTGATTGCCATCATACACCCCGGTTTTCCAAGAGACACCAACTGTTTACCAAGAGCAGATCGCCCTCGGGACACCGCGTCACACAGAGCACGTTTTGGGCAGCCGGAAAGAGCTGGAAGCGCGTGTTCTAAAGGGAGGCCGGGGAGGAAGCGGCCAAAAGCGTGCTCAGCGTGACACCCGATGGAACCGGCGGGGACGCAGGGACCGAAAGACGCTAGCGGCTCGCGGCGGGCACCAGGACCCAGAGCACCTCGACCGGCTTGTCCGTGGGATTGACCCAGGTGTGGGGTTCCCGGCCCGGGAAGGTCACGGTGTCACCTGTATCGAGGTCGTATTCCTCGTTGGTGAGGATCAGCTTGATGGAGCCCTTGATGACATGCAGGACGTCCACGTCGCAATCCACTGCGTACAACTCGGACTCGCCGCGGCCATGCGGCTCGATCACGGCCTGGATAATCTGGACCCGACGCTCCGAGCGGGCCGTCAAAAGCCGCTCCACGATGCCCTGGCCGCCGAGCGAGATGCGCGGACCGTCATTGCGTTTGGTGAGGTGGGTTTCCGGCGCCACGAACAGGTCCCCGATGGAGATGGAGAGCACCTGGCACAGCGTCACCAGGGAAGCGACGGACGGAGACGTCAAGTCCCGCTCCACGCGGCTGAGGAAGCCCTTGGTCAGGCCGGTGGCATCCGCGACCTGCTCGATGGTGAGCCGCTGGGACTGCCTGGCGGCCCGGATCCTGGAGCCAATGGCAACGGGAACATTGCTCGGCTCAACTGGCAGTGCCTTCATCTACGAACCTTTCACGGCCGGCAGCCCGGCTCCACTCTCGAGCCATACTAATCGGCACCGCTTTTGTGACACGCGCATGCCACACCCACGCCGCTGCAGGCGCGATCTCCTTGACTGTCACCCACGTCACACCCTAGTCTTTGAAAACTCCTGTTGCCTATAAGGCAATTACAGGTCTTCTCCGTATTCGTCCGCAGCGGTTCCCGGCGTCCCGCCCCGGGTCATTACACCCGGCCCCAACAGCTCCAAGGAGCCATTTATGGATGCAAGTGCCATCAACATCGCCATTGTGGTGGTGTACCTCCTCGCAATGCTGGCCTTCGGCTGGTGGGGCAAGTCCCGCACCAGGAACAACAGCGACTTCCTGGTGGCCGGCCGCCGCCTGGGCCCGTTCCTTTACACCGGCACCATGGCCGCCGTCGTCCTGGGCGGAGCGTCCACGGTGGGGGGCGTGGGTCTGGGCTACAAGTTCGGCATCTCGGGAATGTGGCTGGTGGTGGCCATCGGCGCCGGAGTCCTGCTCCTGAGCCTGCTCTTCGCCGGGACCATCCAGAAGCTGAAGATCTACACGGTGTCCCAGATGCTCACCCTCCGTTACGGCAGCAGGGCCACCGAGGCATCCGGCATCGTGATGCTCGCCTACACTTTGATGCTCTGCGCCACGTCCACGGGTGCTTATGCCACCATCTTCGTCGTCCTGTTCGGCTGGGACCGGGCGCTGGCCATAGCGGTGGGCGGTGCCATCGTGCTGGTGTACTCCACCATCGGCGGCATGTGGTCCATCACGCTGGCGGACCAGGTCCAGTTCGTCATCAAAACGGTGGGCATCTTCTTCCTCATGCTGCCCTTCACACTGAACGCCGCCGGCGGACTCGACGGGATCCGCAGCCGGGTTGATGCCAGCTTCTTCCAAATCGACGGCATCGGCGTCCAAACGATCATCACCTACTTTGTGGTCTACACCCTGGGCCTGCTGATCGGCCAGGACATCTGGCAGCGCGTGTTCACTGCCAAAACACCCAAGGTGGCCAGGTGGGGCGGTTCGACAGCCGGCCTCTACTGCATCCTCTATGGTGCTGCCGGCGCAATGATTGGCCTGGGAGCCCGCGTGGCGCTGCCCGCCATCGACGTGAAGGCCCTGGGCAAGGACGTGGTCTACGCGGAGGTTGCCACCAACCTGCTGCCCATCGGAATCGGCGGCCTGGTCCTCGCCGCCGCCGTCGCCGCCATGATGTCCACGGCTTCCGGGGCCCTGATCGCGGCCGCCACGGTGGCCCGCGCCGACGTTGTGCCCTTCGTCGCCGGCTGGTTCGGCAAGACCATCAACACCGACGACTCCGACAACCCCGAGCACGACGTCAAGGCCAACCGCGTATGGGTCCTTGGCCTGGGCGTTGTGGCGATCATCATCGCCATCGTCACCAAGGACGTTGTTGCGGCACTGACCATCGCCTACGACATCCTGGTGGGCGGGCTGCTGGTCGCGATCCTCGGCGGCCTGGTGTGGAAGCGCGGAACCGGCATCGCCGCCGCTGCTTCGATGGCCGTCGGCTCCGTCATCACCCTTGGGACGATGATCATCCTTGAGGTCAACGCCGAGGTTCCGTTGGACGGCATCTACGCCAACGAACCGATCTACTACGGCCTGCTGGCCTCCGCCGCGGTGTACGTTGCCGCCTCGCTGCTGACGCGCCCCACCGATCCTGCGGTCATGCGCGCCTGGCAGCGCCGCGTTGCCGGGCAGGAGCAGGAAGGGACTCCCCAGGAAGTCCTCGCCGGCCACTGACTGCCAGGCATTAAAGTACGACGCCGGCACCGCCTCCCGCCAACAAGCGGAAGGAGGTGCCGGCGTCGTCAGTCCTACTCCCCCGTGTCGCGCTCGTCGTCATCCAGCGGGACCTCGCGGTCCTCGGCGTCGACGACTACCGGTGCCGGCTGGACCACCGGTTCTTCCTGGTCAATGAACCCGTCTTCGGAGTCCCAGTCCGCGTCGTCTACCGGTGCATCCTCGGCGTAATCGTAGGCGGGGTCCGCTTCGACGGCGTCCAGGTGCGGCATGTCCGGGTGCTGTCCGGTGGTGCTCATGATTCAACCTCCGTATGTTCGCCTGACGTGCTCTTTCAGGTAGGGCGCAGCCTGCGCCACACCTTCATCAGAGCACCGCCCGGGCGGACGGGTCAATAGCCGCGGCGGTGCCCGGAGCTGCCCTCCGCAGGGATATCGTGCCGGGCGTTTTTTAAGGTCAACCGAAACTTTCCAGCGAGGTTTGCCAGCCAAAAAACCGCGGAAATCCGCAGTAGGCTGGCAGGGCAAAGGCGCGAGTTCATGCCCTTTCCAGCCCAGGAGTTACAGTGTCGCAGCACGCCCAGTCCCATTCCCACGCCACGCCCCCGGAGGCCGGCGGCGTGGGCCAGCCCTCGCCGTCGAACATCAAGCGGTGGCGCCAGTACCTGGCCGACGAGCGCGCGGAAGCCGCCGTCTACCGGGACCTGGCCCAGAACCGCGAAGGTGAGGAACGGTCCATCCTCCTGGCCCTGGCCGAGGCCGAAGGCCGGCACGAAGCCCACTGGCTCGCGCTGCTGGGCGAGCACGCCGGCAAGCCGAAGAGGGCCTCCGCCCGCAGCCGGTTCCTCGGGTTCCTGGCCCGGCATTTCGGCTCCGTATTCGTCCTGGCCCTGGCCCAGCGCGCCGAAGGCCGCTCCCCCTACGCCAAGGACCCGAACGCCACCGCCGCGATGGCCGCCGATGAGCAGATCCATGAGGAAGTGGTCCGGGGCCTGGCCACCCGCGGCCGCAACCGCCTGGCCGGCACCTTCCGCGCCGCGGTGTTCGGCGCGAACGATGGCTTGGTCAGCAACCTCTCCCTGGTGATGGGCATGGCTGCCTCCGGCGTGGCCAGCAGCGTGGTGCTGCTCAGCGGCATCGCCGGACTCCTGGCCGGTGCCATGTCCATGGGCGCGGGCGAATTCATTTCCGTCCGCTCCCAGCGCGAACTGCTGGCCGCAACCCGGCCCACGCAGGTCACGCTGGCGGCCGCGCCCAAGCTTGACCTCGAGCACAACGAACTGCTCCTGGTGTACCTGGCCCGCGGGATGTCCCGGGAAGCGGCCGAACACCGTGTGGCAGAGCGCATGGGGCTGCTGCCCTGCGACTGCGATCCCAGCCTTTCCCTGCAGCCTGACCTGCCGGAGGCAGAGGACCAGCACGAGGCAGTGGGTACCGCCTGGGGTGCGGCGCTGTCCAGCTTCTGCTTCTTCGCCTCCGGCGCCATCGTCCCCATCCTGCCGTTCCTGTTCGGCCTGACCGGCGTCGCCGCGCTCGTGGTGGCAGGCGCCCTGGTGGGCGTCGCGCTCCTTGCCACCGGTGCCGCCGTCGGCCTGCTGTCCGGCACTTCCCCGCTGACCCGCGGCCTGCGGCAGCTTGCCATCGGCCTGGGCGCGGCAGCCATCACCTACCTGCTGGGCCTGCTCTTCGGCACCGCCGTCGGCTAGCACCAGGCAAGGACACTTCGTGGAGGTCCTCCGGCAGCGTTCAGCGCTGCCGGAGGACCTCCACTGCTTCCTCCACCGTGTCCACGAGGTGGATGTAGTCCGCCATGGCCCTGCCCGCGGCCAGGCTGCGGAGCATGGGCCACGCCGGGTACTCCTGCTCCCAGTGCCGGCGGCCCACCAGCACCATGGGGGCCACTTTCTCGCGGGCGCCGTAGTAGTTCTCGCAGGCGTCCTGGAAGATCTCCTGGACCGTACCGGCCGCTCCCGGCAGGAAGACGATTCCGCCGTGGCACAGTTCCAGAAGGATGGCCTCGCGGATGGCATTGGCGAAATATTTGGCGATGTGCGTGGCGAAGTAGTTGGGCGGTTCGTGTCCGTAGAACCAGGTGGGGATCCCGAGGGACGGCGTCCCGTCCGGATGGCGTTCGACGACGGCAGCCGCCGCACGTGCCCACGCCGAGACCGAGGGACGGAAGCCGGGAACAGCGGCGAGCGTGGCAAGCGCTGCCTGCACGTCACCGTCGGACGCCCGGCTCAGGTACGCGCCGAGGTTCGCTGCCTCCATGGCCCCGGGGCCGCCGCCCGTTGCCACCGAATGGCCGTCAAGGGCCAGGAGCCTGCCCAGCCGGGCCGCGTCTGCAAACTCCCGGCTGCCGCGGGGCGCTGCGTGGCCGCCCATCACGCCGACGATAGAGCGGCGGTGCCACGCTCCGGACCGGGTCAGCTCATCCAGCGCATCGCCGATCGCATGGTCATGCAGGGCCGAGGCCAGCGTCGAGTCCACGCGGTGGCGCTGGCCGGGCTGGATGCTCCAGTGGTAGATGCGCGCATCCGGCAATTCCTCATACGGTGCGGTTGCCAGTCCGGCGTACAGTTCGGCCGGGGAATACAGGACGGCCCGGTATGGGTCGAAAGGGACTCCTTCAAGCCTGGGGAAGATCAAGGCGCCGCGGCTGCGGAGGTTGGCTTCCATACCGTCGTCGAAGATGCAGCCCAGGAACATCGCGCCCTCGACGCGGACGTTTTTGAGTGCCGCGGACCGGCCCCGCAGGTCCAGCGACTGCGCATGCCAGCCGTGCAGGTTGACCGCACCGCCGGCCACCAGGCTGTCGAAGCTGGCCAGGTCCTGGACTTCGAGGTTGCGGGGGCGGGGACCAAGGCTTCCGGCGAAATTCATGGTTGCTGCCCCGCGCTCCACATCATGCAGCCAGCCTAGGCCACCAACCGCAACCGCGGCGGCTACACCGAAAGCTTCGCCGGCACCTCACCATCGCGGAAGTGCGCTTCGAGGTCCTCGAGGGAGTGGCCCTTGGTCTCCGGCACGAATTTGATGACGAACGCCAGGGAAGCCACGTTGACCAGGACGAAGAGGCCGAAGGTACCCGTGGATCCCAGGGCGTTGACCACGATCGGGAACAGGAAGGAGATGGCCGCGTTTACGGTCCACAGCGCGAAGACCGCAATTCCCATGGCGAAACCGCGGATGGCGAGCGGGAACATTTCGGAGAGCAGGAGCCAGACGCAGGTGCCGATGAAGCACTGGACGAAGGCAACGAACAGCATCATCGCGGCCAGGATGGTGTAGCTGGCAAGGTCCGACTGCGGGAGGAGGAAGACGACGGCCAGCAGGGCCTGGGCACCGACAACTCCGGAGAATCCGATCACCAGCATCCGGCGGCGGCCAACAAAGCCGAGCAACCAGATACCCAGGACGGTCATGAGCACTGAGGTAACGCCGACGCCGATGGTGGCCACCAGCGATGCGCTGACGCCAAGCCCGCTCTTTTCCAGGATGGTGGGGGCGTAGTAGTTCACGGTGTTGATGCCGGTTGCCTGCTGGACGGTGGCCAGGCCAATACCGATCCAGAGCAGCCGGCGCATCCATGGGTTGTTCTTCAGGTCGCGGAGGGCGTGACCGCGTTCTTCCTTGGCCGTGCGCGCTGCGTGGGCGATTTCCTCGAACTCGGCGGTTGCCTCTTCCGGGCTGCGGCTCAGGTTCAGGACCCGGCGGCTGTCTTCCAGGCGGCCGCGGATGGCGTACCAGCGGGGCGATTCCGGCAGCATCAGCATGCCGGCGAGCAGTGCGAGGGCAGGGATGGAAGCGATGCCCAGCATGCTCCGCCAGACCTCGTTGTCGTGGATCAGGGCATCCAGGAGCGCATTGATGGCGAATGCCAGCATCTGGCCGGTCACGATCATGAGTTCGTTGATGGTGACCATCCGGCCACGAAGATGGGCAGGAGCCATCTCCGCCAGGTACAGCGGGCAGGTCACAGCGGCGGCGCCCACCCCCAGGCCCAGCACGATGCGGGCGGCAATCATGAAGGTCACGCTGGGCGCAAGGGCGCAGCCCATGGCACCCAGCAGGAATAGCAGTGCGCAGACCAGCAGTGAGCCACGACGGCCCAGCTTGTCAGCCATCCGCCCGCCGGTAAGGGCGCCGACGGCGGCACCGGGGAACAGCAGTGCGCTCACCACGGTTGCTTCCTCCACGGCGTTCATGTTGAGGGAGTCGTTCATGTACAGCAGGGCGCCGGAGATCACGCCGGTGTCGTACCCGAAGAGCAGGCCGCCCAAGGTGGAGATCACGGTGAGCCGGGCGAGGTAGCCGCGGCGCCTGCTGCCGGTGGCAGCCATGGTTTGTTTTTGCAACAGCATTGTTGCCTCTCAAATTCTCTCGGGGACCGGATGACCGGTCGGGAATGTGATGCGTGCCACCTACGTTAGAGCGCTCTAATCAGGTGCGTCAATAAAAAGTCTTAATGTCAGCACAATATTTTTCCAATTCCTTTGGCTGAAGCGCGGCACAGCCACCCTTGACCACCCGGGCGCGCCTGCTACGATCAAGGAAGGAACTATGTCCTATCAAGCGAACATATAGCGTCAAACTGCCCGCAGGCCGGCTGTCCAGACCGGGCGGAGTCGCCCGCACCAAAGACGAGGGGAACGCACCGTGGCCAACAACCTGGGACTCACCATCAACCGCTCCTCCCCCGTGCCCCTGTACCACCAGGTGGTCCAGGGCATTGAAGCGGCAATCTACAGCGGGGTGCTGGAGCCCGGCAGCCGGCTGGACAACGAGATCGATCTCGCCGCACAGCTGAACCTGTCGCGGCCCACCATGCGCAAGGCCATGGATGAGCTGGTCCGGTCCGGGCTGCTGGTGCGGAAGCGGGGCGTGGGAACGCAGGTGGTGTCGAGCCAGGTGCGCCGGCCGCTGGAGCTTTCCAGCCTCTATGACGACCTGACCAACAATGGCAAGAAGCCCACCACCGAGGTGCTGAGCTTCTCGCACCTCGAGGCGGATGACGCCACGATCACTACCCTGCAGCTTCCCGCAGGCTCGAAGGTGTACCACTTCACCCGGCTGCGGAAGGTGGGCGGCAAGCCCCTGGCCCTCATGGAGAACTGGGTGCGCGACGACATTGCCGAGATGGATGAAGCCATGCTCAAGGCAGAAGGCCTCTACTCGATCCTCCGCCGCGGAGGCGTGAACTTCCGGCTCGCCACCCAGCGCATCGGTGCGATGACCGCCAACGAGTACCAGGCTTCCATGCTGGACACCCCGGCAGGCTCGGCGCTGGTGACCATGGAACGCACTGCGGTGGACGATACCGGCCGGCGGGTTGAAACCGGCCACCACGTGTACCGCGCCGATTCCTACAGCTTTGAAATGACACTCGTACAGCGATAATCCAAGGAGCCAACTCCATGACCAACTGGGTCTACCCCCTGGGCACCGCCGCCGACGGCACCTGGGACGTGTCCATCGGAACCTCCGATTCCCCCCTGGCCGTGGACGGCTGGGCGCACACCGGACTGAAGGTGGCCACCCTGCCGGCGGGGGCCGCCGTCGAACTCCCCGCCGCGGACGAGGAACGCATCGTGGTGCCGCTCAACGGGTCCTTCACCGTCACCGTTGACGGCACGGACTACCCGCTGCAGGGCCGCCGCTCGGTGTTCGCAGGTCCGACCGATGTGCTGTATTCCGGCACCGGCCGCGCAGTCGGCATCAGCTCGGCCGACGGCGGCAGGGTGGCGGTCGCCACCGCACCGGCCCAGGCTTCCTACCCCACCAGGCTGCTGTCCGCCGCAGAAACTCCGGTGGAGCTGCGCGGCGCGGGCAACTGCTCGCGCCAGGTCCACAACTTCGGCACCCCTGCCGCGCTCGAGGCTGACCGCTTCATCGTGTGTGAGGTGCTCACTCCCGCCGGCAACTGGTCCTCCTACCCTCCCCACAAGCATGACGAGGAAAAAGACGGCGAAACCTCCCTTGAGGAGATCTACTACTTCGAGACGCAGGTGGGCGCCGGACCGGGAGCACCTGCAGACGCCGACGCCATCGGCTACCAGCGTGTCTACGCCTCCGATGAGCGGCCTATCGATGTTTCCGCCGAAGTACGGACCGGGGACGTGGTCCTGGTCCCTTACGGCTGGCATGGCCCGGCCATGGCGGCTCCCGGCTACGACCTCTACTACCTCAACGTCATGGCCGGCCCCGGGCCCGTGCGGGAGTGGCTGATCAGCGACGACCCGCACCACGGCTGGGTCCGGCAGACGTGGGAGAGCCAGAACATCGATCCCCGGCTGCCGTTCGGCGCGTAGGGAACCTTGCCCGGCAGGTGGCGGCAGGCTGGCATAGTGGAGTCTTGTGAAACAGACGTCTCCTGCGCCGCGGTCCGTGACCATGGAGGATGTGGCACGGGACGCCGGGGTGAGCCGCGCCCTGGTGTCCCTGGTCATGCGGGATTCCCCCAAGGTCTCCCCCGCCAAGCGGACGGCCGTGCTGGAAGCAGCCGCCGCCCTGGGCTACTCGCCCAACAGGCTGGCAAGCCGGCTGGCCAGCCACCGGACCAACACCATCGGAGTCCTCTTCCTCGACCTGCACAACCCGGTCTTCGCAGACATCTATGACGGCATCACCGAAGGCCTGGCGGGAAGCGGCAACCAGGTGATGGTCGCCGTCGGCTCCGCTGATCCGGGAACGGAACTGGAAGCCGTCCGGTCCTTCGTGGACCTGCGCGTGGACGGCGTCCTGCTGGCGGGCTATACCGGCACCTCGGCGGATTTGGCCGGGGCACTGCGGGGAACGCCCGCCGTGGTCATCACCCGGGAGCTGGAGGTCGACGGCGTGGATTCCGTTTTGACCGACGACTTCCGTTCCGGAGCGCTTGCCGTGGAGCACCTGTACGGACTGGGGCACCGGCGGATCGCCCACGTGGACATCTCGGACTGGCTCCCCTATACCGCGCGGCGGGAGGGCTACCTGCACGCCATGGAACAGTTCGGGCTGGAGCCACAGCTGGTCCACAGCGACATGACCGAACGCGGCGGCCGGGCCGTGATGGAACAGTTCCTGGACTCCGGCGCCACGCTCCCCACCGCCGTCTTTGCGCACAATGACCTCACCGCCATCGGCATCATGGAGGCCCTGGCGTCGCGCGGACTGTCCGTTCCGAGCGACGTGGCAATCGTCGGCTGCGATAACATCGAAGTAGCGGCCTCCCCCCTGATTGGCCTGACGTCCATTGACCAGCACGCGGGGCAGCTGGGCCAGCTGGCGGCGCAAGCCATGCTGGAGCGGGTCGCCGGGACGGCCGGACAGGCCGTGACCCGGAAGCTTGAACCCGCCCTGATGGTGCGCCGCTCCTCGGATCCCGCCGCTTAGCGGACGGCCAGCTCGTCCACGGCCCGCACCTCTTTGCCCGGCCGCTTTTCGCCCCGCTTGGCGCCCGCCGCGGCGAGGGCCATCACCACCACTCCGGCCAGCGTAATGGCTGCACCTGCCCAGATGGGCGAGGTGTAACCGAAGCCGGCGGTGATGGCGACGCCGCCCAGCCAGGCGCCCAGGGCGTTGCCCACATTGAAGGCACCGATATTGGCGCCGGAGGCGAGGGTGGGAGCACCGGCGGCGTACTTCATGACGCGCATCTGCAGGCCCGGGACGGTGGCGAAGCCGAAGCCGCCCATCAGCACCAAAGAGATGATCGTCAGGACGGGGTTGGTGGCCGTCAGGGCGAACGCCACCAGGACCACGGTGAGCGCAGCGAGCACCACCAGCAGCGTCCTGTCCACGTTGCGGTCGGCGGCCTTCCCGCCCAGGGTGTTGCCGGCGAAGAGGCCCACGCCGAAGACAATGAGCAGCCACGGCACGGTGGAGGCGGCAAATCCGGATACCTCCGTGAGGGTGTAGGCGATGTAGGTGAACGCACCGAACATGCCGCCGAAGCCCAGGATGGTCACCACGATGGACAGCCATACCTGCCCGGAGCGGAAGGCACGCAGTTCGGAGCGGAGGCTGGCCGCCTCTTCCGTTCCACCGGCAGATGCGGGGACGAGTGCAAGGATCCCGGCGAGCGCGGCTACGCCAATGACGGTGATGGCCCAGAACGTGGCGCGCCAGCCCGCCGCCTGGCCCAGCAGGGTTCCGAACGGGACACCCAGGACATTGGCGGCCGTCAGCCCGGTGAACATCAGGGCAATGGCCCCTGCCTTCTTGCTGGGCGGAACCATGCCGGCCGCCACCACGGCTCCGATTCCGAAAAAGGCGCCGTGCGAAAGGGCTGCGATGACGCGGCCCAGCATCATGGCCCAGTAACCGTCCGCCGTAGCGGAGAGCAGGTTGCCGGCAATGAACAGGACCAGCAGGGCAGCCAGCACGGGTTTGCGCTGGAAGCGGGTTACGGCTGCGGTCAGGCCGAGCGCTCCCACCACCACGGAGAGTGCGTAGCCGGAGATGAACCAGCCGGCGGAGGCCTCGCTGACCTCGAAATCGGTTGCCACCTGCGGAAGGAGGCCGGCGATCACGAATTCCGTGAGGCCAATGCCAAACCCGCCCAGGGCGAGTGCTATCAGGCCAACAGGCATGAGGATGCTCCTTTGAGCTGTTCGTGGTTGTTCCCGAGGCGGGAAGGCGCCTAAGATAGTTGCAGGCGCGGTATTTATTGTTGCACATGCAAATATACCGCGCAAACAACTATCTATGACCGCAGCAAGGGATGGCGCCTTCCGCCGTCTTCGAAGGAGCAACCATGGGCATCAAGGACGACGCCGTTGAGGTCCGTGCCCAGGGCTGGCGCACCCTGGCAGCCCTGCACGGGCTGATCGAAAACGAACTGGAACGCAGCCTCCAGGCCGAGTCGAAGCTGTCCGTGGTGGAATACACGGTGCTTGATGCCCTGAGCCGGCAGGACGGCTGGCACATGCGGATGCAGCAGCTGGCGCGCGCCACGGCACTGAGCCCCAGCGCAACCACCCGGCTGGTGAACCGGCTGGAGGACCGGGGCCTGCTGACCCGGATCCTGTGCGACGACGACCGCCGCGGCATCTACACGGAGTTAACGCCCAGCGGCCTCAGCCTCCTTGAGGAAGCGAGGCCGGTGCACGACGCCACCCTGGAACGTGCCCTGGGAGCGGCGCGGGACATCCCCGAGCTGGCCCCGCTGGTGGATGCGCTGCCGCGGCTGCACGCGCGCGCCTAGGACACCGGCTTATTAAAGACACCAGCAACGCCCCCGCGCGGATGCTCGTGGGGGCATTGCTGGTAAGAACCGGGTGTGGCTGGTCCGGTCAGGAAATCTTCGCGGCGGACGCCTCAGCTTTGCCGCCGGCGACGTTTTTGAAGTAGTGCTCCAGGTCCTCAAGGCTCTTGTCCCTGGTTTCGGGAACGTATTTCGCGGCGAAGGCGATGGCCCCCACGCCAAGCACTGCAAACACGAAGAACGTGTTGGAGATGCCGATGGCGGCCAGCAGCTGCGGGAACCCGAATCCGATCAGGAAGTTCACGATCCACAGCAGGAAGGCCGAGGCCCCCATGCCCAGGCCGCGGATCTTCAGCGGGAAGATTTCCGAGAGCATCAGCCAGGTGACCGGGGAAATTGCGCCCTGTTGGAAGGCCAGGAACGTCACAGTGAGTGCCAGGATGACGAAGCCCCGGGCGGAGCCTTCCGGCAGGATCAGCGAGAAGAAGCCGATCAGCAACAGTGCCGTGGTGGTCCCCACCTGCCCGGTGATCAGCATCCTGCGCCGCCCCACCCTGCCCAGCAGCCAGATCCCCACGAACGTGGCCAGTACCGAAATGACCCCATTGGCGATGTTGGCCGTCAAGGCAGCTTCGCGTCCGAAGCCGGACTGCGAGAGGATCTGGGTGCCGTAGTACATGATCGAATTCACGCCGGTGATCTGCTGGATCACCGCGAGGCCCAGGCCCACCACGAAGATCCTGCGGAGCCACGGGATGCCCAGGTCCTTCCATGAACCCATTTTGGACTTGTAGTCCTCCACGGCCATGGCTTTGACTTCCTCGAATTCCCTGCGGGCTTCCTCCTGCGACCGGATCCGCTGCAGCACGCTGAGCGTCTCGCCGAAGCTGCCGATGGAGGCCAGCCAGCGTGGACTCTCGGGCATGAAGTTCATCCCGATCCACAGCGCGATGGCGGGCAGGGTGGCGATGACCAGCATCCAGCGCCAGATGCCGTGCGATTCACCGAAGGAGTTGCCCAGGTAGGCGTTGAAGATGAACGCAAGCAGCTGCCCGGTGACGATCATGAGTTCGTTCTGGGTGACGATCCGGCCGCGCCGGTTGCTCGGCGATACCTCCGCCAGGTATACGGGCACTGTCACCGATGCCCCGCCCACGGCGAGTCCCAGGATGAACCGGGCGGCGATCATCACCCCGGTGTTGGGCGAGAGGGTGCAGCCGATGGTGCCCGCGAGGAAAATGACCGCCAGCACCATGATCATTTTGCGTCGGCCGTTGCGGTCCGCCAGGCGTCCGCCGAACAGGGCGCCGAAGGCTGCCCCGAACAGCAGGGACGATGTGACCAGGCCTTCGGTGAGCGGCGTAAGGCCCAGGTCCTCCTGCATATACGGCAGTGCGCCATTGATCACGCCGGTGTCGTAGCCGAACAGCAGGCCGCCGAAGGTGGAGATGATGGTGACGGTCCGCAGGGCCCGGTGATGGTTGCCGGGCTGCATGGACGCTGACCTCCCGGAGGCAGGCGAACTCATAGGCTTACCTTTTGGACGTACTGCTTCATGGTTTCCAGCTGGTAGCGGGAGACCTCTTCGGCATATTCGTTTTCGGCAAAGACGCTGGAGACCATCACAGTATTCTCGCGGTCCAGGAAGCCGATTTCCTTCAGGCCGCCGAAGAACTCGTCCCAGTTGACGTCGCCGTCGCCGATCTTCAGGTGCTGGTGGACGCGGACCGGGTTGCCCGGCGGGTTGGTGATGTAGCGCAGCCCGTGTGAGGCGTGGTGGTCCATGGTGTCGGCCACGTGGACCAGGCGGAGCTTGTCCCCCGCCGCCCGCATGATGTCCAGCGGGGAGTTCTTCATGTGGAAGCTGTGCGACGCCACATAGACCATGCCGACGTTCTTCGAGTTCACGCCCCGGATCACGCGGATGGCGGCGAGGCCTTCCTCCACGAAGTCGTCGGGGTGGGGGTCGATCAGCAGGTCGATGCCCTCACGCTCGATGATGGGCAGCAGTTCCTCCATGGAACGGTAGAACGCCCGCTCGGATTCCTCGGCCTTTTCCGGCCTGCCGCTGAACTCGGTGTTCATGGTGCTGACGCCCAGGTCCACGGTGATCTGGATGGCACGTTTCCAGTAGCGGACGGCGGCCTCACGCGCGTCCTCGTCCGGGCCGGACCAGCGAAGCACCGGCAGGACCGAGGCGATCTCGATTCCGGCATCCTTGCAGGCTTTCTTCAGCTGGCCCACCAGCTCATCGTCGGCCTTGGGGTGGTTGAAGAAGGGGATGAAGTCCGCGTGCGGGGTCATCTGCATGTACTTGTAGCCAAGGTCCGCCACCACCTTGGGGAACTCCAGCAGGCTGTGCGAGTGGTGGAACGGGGTGGGGTCAAGTGCGATTTTCACGAAAACACTCCATTGTGGATCAGTCAGGGGCAGGAGAAGGGAACGGAATGCATTCCGTCCCCTTGTTTGTCCTACTTGTAGAGGTCGGGCTTTGCGGCCAGCTTCACGGCGACCTTTTCACCGTTCTTCTGCGCTTCGACGCCTGCTTCGCAGCACGCCGCGGTAGCGTACCCGTCCCAGGCGGAAGGGCCGCCGATTTCGCCCTTAAGTGCCGCATCAACCCATGACTGGATTTCGACGTCGTACGCCGCACCGAAGCGCTCTTCGAAGCCCGGAGTGACGTTGCCGCCCCAGCGGCCGGAGCTGCGGGTGTAGGGCCCCTTATCGCCGCCGATGCTGACGATGCCGTCCTCGAACGAGGCCTGGGTGGCCACCTCGTAGCCGAACTTGGCGTTGACGTAGATTTCGACGTCGGCCAGCACGCCGGACTCGGTCTCCAGCAGGACGTGCTGGGGGTCGTGCTGGCCGTTCGGGGCGTTCCGGGTGGCCTTGCCCAGGCGAACCTGGACACTGGTGATTTCCTCACCCGTGAAGAACCGGATGGCGTCGAACTCGTGGACCACGGAGTCGTTGATCAGCATCTCGTTGGTGAAGCCCTCGGGGGTGCTCGGGTTGCGGTGCTGGTGGTGCAGCATCAACAGTTCGCCGAGTTCGTGGTTGCGGATGATGGAACCCAGCGTGGCGTACTCGGCGTCGAAGCGGCGCATGAAGCCCACCTGGATCCGCTTGTGGCCCAGAGCCACCTCTGCCTCGACGATCTTCCAGGAGGATGCGGCGTCGGGGGTGAGCGGTTTTTCGCAGAGGATCGGGATATCCCTGGCGAGGGCCTTGAGCAGGATGTCCTCGTGCAGGAAGCCGGGGGTGGCGATCAGGACGGCGTTGACATCGCCGTTGTTGAGCGCTTCCTCGGCATCAGCGAGGGCCACGGCGCCCGGAATGCCTTCGATGGCGGCCTGGGCTCGGGCAAGGTCGACGTCGACGACGGCGGCAACTTCGGCTCCGTGGATGCGCTTGTTGAGGCGCTGGATGTGGTCGGCGCCCATGCGGCCTGCGCCGATGACGGCGACGCGGAGGTTTTCGGTCATTGTCTTGTCCTTTTGGTGTCTATGGGGGTTAGCTGACGGCGGTGCGGGAGCCGCAGGACAGCAGGTAGTTGCGCGTGCGCTTGGCAATGGGCATGGGGACGTCGAAGGCAACGGGATACATGTCCTGCTCCACGATGCCGAAGACGGGCCGGTTGAGCGCTTCCACGGCGTCGATGACGGCGCGCAGGTCCGGCAGGCCATTGGGCGGTTCGGTCATGACACCGGCCAGGTTGGCAGCTGCCCAGGTCATGTTTTCCTCATTGACCCGCCTGAGGATGTCCGGGTTGATCTGCTTCAAGTGCAGGTAGCCGATCCGGTCCGGGTAATTCTTGATCAGTTCCAGGCTGGAGGCGCCGCAGTATTCGGCATGGCCGGTGTCCAGGCAGAGGTTCAGGTACTGCGGGTCCGTGGCACCGAGCAGCGTCTCGATGTCCGCCTGCGCGCCCACGTGGGAGTCGGCATGGGAGTGGAACTGCTGCTTCAGGCCGAAGTCCTCCAGGAGGGTCTTGCCCATGCGGTTGTGGCCGTCAAACAGGTCGCTCCAGGCCTTGTCGTCCAGGGTGCCGCTTTCCACGGCTTCGCCTGTGACGTCGTCGCGCCACATGGCCGGGATGACCACGATATGCTCACCGCCCATGGCCGCCGTCAGTTCAGCCACCTTGCGGGCCGGCTCCCAGGCTGTTTCCCACTGGTCCAGGCCACGGTGGAAGGCGGTGAACACCGTGCCGGCGGAGATCTGCAGGTCGCGCTGCTTGAGTTCCTCCGCCAGGCGGGCGGGGTCGGTGGGCAGGTAGCCGTAGGGGCCCAGTTCGATCCACTTGTAGCCGGATTCTGCCACTTCGTCCAGGAAGCGTTCCCACGGGGTTTGCTTGGGGTCATCCGCGAACCAGACGCCCCAGGAGTCCGGCGCCGTGCCGATGATCAGCTTGTTCTCAGTCATTGTCTGTCTCTTTGATAGGGGCCACGCAGCCAGGGTTGCCTGGCCGAGCTTGCGAGGCGAGGGTGGCGGTGGGGATCAGTTGGAGGGGAAGTTGTAGGAGGCGCCCGAGGCGTGGTGGGTTTCGGGCCAGCGGGAGGTGACCACCTTGCCGCGGGTGTAGAAGGATACGCCTTCGGGTCCGTAGATGTGCTTGTCGCCGAAGAGGGATGCTTTCCAGCCGCCGAAGGAGTGGTAGGCCACCGGGACCGGGAGGGGCACATTGATGCCGATCATGCCCACGGTCACCGACCGCTGGAACTTGCGGGCGGCGGCGCCGGAGGAGGTGAAGATGGCGGTGCCGTTCCCGTAGGGGTTGGCGTTGATCAGCGTGATGCCGTCTTCAAGGGTGTCGACGCGGACCACGACGAGGACGGGTCCGAAGATTTCCTCTTTGTACGCGGTCATTTCGGTCTTCACGTGGTCGATGACGGTGGGGCCTACCCAGAAGCCGTTCTCGTGGCCCGGGACCACGAGGTCGCGGCCGTCCACCACCATGGCGGCGCCGGCAGTTTCCGCCTCTGTGACAATCTTGACGATGCGTTCCTTGGAGGCAGGGGTGATGACCGGCCCCATTTCGGCGCCGGGTTCGGTGCCGTTGTTGACCTGGACGGCTTCGGCGCGTTCCTGGACTTTGGCGACCAGGGCGTCGGCGGCGTCTCCAACGGCGACGGCGACCGAGATGGCCATGCAGCGTTCCCCGGCAGAGCCGAACGCAGCGGCGGCGAGGTGGTCGGCGGCGTTGTCCAGGTCGGCGTCGGGCAGGATGATGGCGTGGTTCTTTGCCCCGCCCAGGGCCTGGACGCGCTTCCCGTGCTTCGTGGCGGTTTCGTGGACGTACTGGGCGATCGGGGTGGACCCGACGAAGGAAATGCCGTCGACGTCCGGGTGGGTCAGCAGCCCGTCGACCGTTTCCTTGTCGCCGTGCAGGACCTGGAACACACCGTCCGGCAGCCCGGCCTCCTTCCACAGCCTGGCCAGCAGCAGCGAGGCGGAGGGATCGCGTTCGGAGGGCTTGAGGATGAACGCGTTGCCGGTGGCGATCGCCATCGGCGCCATCCACAGCGGCACCATGACTGGGAAGTTGAACGGCGTGATGCCGGCGACGACGCCGAGGGGCTCGCGGAAGGAGAACACATCGATGCCGGTGGAGACCTGGTCCGAGTAGTCGCCCTTGAGCAGGGTGGGGATGCCGCAGGCGAACTCCACGACCTCCAGGCCGCGCCCGATCTCGCCCTTGGCGTCGGAGAGGACTTTGCCGTGCTCGGCGGTGACCAGCTGGGCCAGTTCATCGACGTGGGCGGCGACGAGCTCGCGGAACTTGAACAGCAC
>NZ_JARDJH010000021.1:0-77775 GCF_039907755.1 Pseudarthrobacter sp. CC12
CACCACGCCGCTAAACGGAGGTTTCAAATGAGGCAACGAATCCGGCAACGCGGAGGTTTTCAATGAGTCAACGCGGGCTCTGGCCCCGGCGAACCTCCGGGAGTACCGTTCGCGTACGGCTCGCTGGCGCCCGTGTTGTCGCATCTACCGTTCCTTTGGAAAGTAGGGGCAAGAGTGAAGTCCGCACACCCCTGGGCAGCCCTCGTCGCCGTCGGCATTCTGCTGGGCGCCACTTCCTGCACGTACGAGGACTCCATGGAGGACCCCACCCGGGCAGCAACAACAACAGCTCCCAGCCCCAAAGTGCTCCGCATCGGCACCCAGGACGATGCAATCGGGCCCACCCGCGGCCAGATCGAAGAATTTGCCCGGCAGGTGCAGGCCCGTTCCCACCGGACCTTGGTGGTTGACCCGGTGTACCGGGCGGGAGGGGACTCGGGCAAAGGCTGGGACCAGGTGGTTGCCCGACGGGTGATGGGCGGAGACCTGGAGATGGCCGTAGTGCCGGCCCGGACGTGGGACACGGAGGGCGTCCTGGACTTCCGGGCACTCTCCGCGCCCTTCCTGGTGACATCAAGCGCAATGATCAAGGAAGTAGTGAAACCGGAGCATGCCCGCGGGATGCTGGCCAGCCTCGAGAGTGCCGGGGTCACAGGCCTGGCGCTCTTTCCGGACGGCCCAAGGATGCTGTTCTCCTTCACCACACCCATCCTCACCCTCGCGGATGTCAAGGGCATGGTGGTCAGGGCGCCCCTGTCCGACACCACCTTCGCCATCCTCGCGGCCCTGGGTGCCATACCCGTGGACCTGGACGACCAGGAGTTCGGTGACGGCGTGGAGAGGGGAACGGTGGGGGGCGCCGAATCGTCCATGGCCTACGCCCAGGATTTGCCGACGGCACGGAACGCAATGGGCCGTGCCATCGCCACCGGAAACCTTGTGGTTCATTCGAAGATCAGCACCTTGGTGATCAATAACAAGGCCAGGGCCGCCCTCACCGGGGACGAACAGCGGATTCTCCAGGAGGCTGCCGATGCAACCAGGGAATGGGCCTCCGCCCTTCTCGCACCGCTTTCAGCGGAAGCCCGGAAGTACTGCGAGGGTGGCGGCAAGGTGGTCATGGCAACAGAGCAGGAGCTCGCAGCTTTCCGTGCGGCCTCAGCACCGGTCTACGGGGTCCTGGAACAGGACGCGGATACCCGGGAACTCATTGGACGGCTGCAGGATTTGCCCGCCAGGACTCCGGCAGACCCCGCGGTCAAACCCTGCGACTACGACACCTACTGAGGATCAGGCGGGGTCAGGAGGCAGCTGACCCGACGACGGCGGCGGTCGCCTCCGCGATGGCGCGCTCCTCGTCGGTGGGAACCACCAGGACGGGGATCGCCGAGCCCGGCGTGGATATGACGCGCGGTTCCTTTGACCGCTCAGCGTTCAGGCCGCCGTCGAGCTCGATGCCCAGGGCGCCGAGCCGGTCCGCCACATGCGCCCGGAACTGCCGGGAGTTCTCACCGATTCCGGCGGTGAACACCAGCGCCTTGGCCCCGCCGACGGCCACGTGGTAGCCGCCGATGTACTTGGCCAGCCGGTAGGACGCCACCGCGAGCGCCATGCTGGCTTTCTCGTCGCCGGACTCGGCGGCCTCCACCACGGAGCGCATGTCGTTGTTGCCGGCCAGGCCTTTCAGCCCGGATTCACGGTTCAGCATGGTGTCGATGTCCTCCGGCGTCCACCCGGCACGGCCCAGGAACACCAGGATGGACGGGTCCAGGTCGCCGGAGCGGGTGCCCATCACCAGGCCTTCGAGCGGAGTGAAACCCATGGAGGTGTCCACGGAGAGGCCGCCCCGAATGGCGGTGGCGGACGCGCCGTTGCCCAGGTGGGCGATGACGCCGTCGAACTCCTCGATGGGGACGTCCAGCAGCGCCGCGGCCCGGCGCGCAACATACTCGTGCGAGGTTCCGTGGAAGCCGTACCGGCGGATGCCGTGGTTGGTGTACAGCTCGTCCGGGACGGCGTAGCGCCAGGCATGCTCGGGCAGGGTGCGGTGGAAGGCGGTGTCGAAGACGGCCACCTGCGGCATCTTGGGCCATTTCCTGGTGATCGCACGGATGCCCAGGACATTGGCGGGGTTGTGCAGCGGCGCCAGCGGGTTGAGGCGTTCGATCGCACGGGTGATTTCGTTGTCCACCAGCACGGGCTCGGCGAACCGCTCGCCGCCGTGGACCACCCGGTGCCCCACGGCGCCCAGTTCCCGGTCCCCCAGCTCCCGGTGGATCGCCGCGTCAACCTGTTCCAGGGCCTCGGCGTGGTCCCGCGGGCCTTCGACCTCACCGTCCCCGCCGCCGCCGTTGCCCATGCCGATCTTCTCGATCAGTCCCTCGGTGAGCACCGTCCCGGCCGCCACGTCACGGACCTGGTACTTCAACGACGACGAACCGGAGTTGATCACGAGCACGAGCATGCGGGGCCTCCTCAGCCTGGCGTCTGCAGTTCAACCCCACTATATGTGGCCGCGCTAACGGTCGGTCAGCAGCAGCGTGTTCCCGTCCGGGTCCTGGGCCGTGAAGAAGAGGCAGACGTCCGGGGAGCCCGTAATGGACCCCACCGGGACGCCTTGGCCCGCCAGCTCTGCGCGCTTGGCGCCCAGGTCATCGACTTTGAAGTTGCACGTCGCCCACGAAAGCCCCGGGTCAGCCTGGATGCCGCTGTCCGGGCCCATCAGCGTCACCGATGCGGTTCCGGTGCCAGTAAGGAGTGCCGAGAAATTGTTCGTGTCCGCGACGGTGAGTCCCAGCATGCGGCTGTACCAGTGGGCCGCCCCGTGAGGGTCACGGACGGGGATGAAGGCGGTGGTGATGGCTGTACCGGGCATGCCAGTGATGGTAACGGATGGAGTGCACTCCTTCCTTGCGCATGCACCCCGGCTGTGCCTATGGTCGGCGGACAAGGCTGGCCCACGTCGAGAGGACTTTCCGAATGACGAACGAACCCACTTCGGGCGAAGAGAACGATCCCACCAACACCGGATCCAGCAGCACGGCGCCGCTGCAATCCGGCTCCGGCTCCGGGTCCGGCTCCAAGGACCCTACCGTCGTTGAGGGCGCCAACCCGGCGCTGGACGATACCGGGAACCTTAAGGCTGCGGAAACCGGTGAGGCGCCGGAAGCACCGGAGAACCCCGAAGACCTGGACCTCACGCCGCAGGGTCTCTCCGACGAACCCGCAAAGCAGGAGGACCCTGAGAGCCCCGCCAAGCCGGACAATAGCTAGGCGTTCGACGGCGGTACCGGGCTTTGTCGGAAAAGCCCGGTACCGCCGTCATGCGTTCCCTCCGCCTCCACCGAGATGAGCACGAGGCCAAGGTCACGGACCTTGGCAAGCAGCCCGTGAAGGGCCGCTTGGTCCGGGACCGTCCCGCTTAGGGAGGTGGTTCCCCCGTCGTCGTGCGTCACCGCCAGTCCTCCGAACCACGCAGACCAGTTCCGGTCAAGGTGCCCTCCGACACGGATGCGGTACCGGCCGGGCATATCTTGTCGAGGGACCGCGGTCACGGCATACCGACCTGGCCCAGTACCGCGGTTGGGGCCGGGGACTCGCCAGCAGGCTTCAGTCCGCGCCAGAGGGAGTAACCGAGGCCGATCATGGCCACACCGGTGGGAATGGCGAAGAGCCGCTCGTTGACCTGCGGCAGGAACGGTATGGCCAGGGTTGACACCGAGGCTGCGGCCAGGAGTGCGGCGGCCCAGCGGGCCAGGACCCGGGCACGGAACAGTGCGATGCCGAACAAGAGGCCGCCACCCAGGAACGTGGCTGCACCGGCCAGGTTCAGCACCGTCATCAGGCCCACATCGCCGTGCACGGGCTCACCCAGGATCAGGGCAAAGACGTCATTCACGTAGCCGGGATTGGTACGGGCCACCGTTGGAAGGACCACAAGTCCGATCAGTTCCATGCCGGTCATGATGAGGTAGCCCGCGGCAAATACAAGGTATCCCACCAGCCCCAGGATGCTTGCCCGTGAAGCCTGACGAAGGTAGATGCCCGTGATGCCGATTAGGGACAGCCAGGCCATGAGGATCTTGAGGGATTGGCGGACGGCGTACTCTGTGGTGACTGCGAACTCGGCGTCCAAGTGTGGGTGGTTGATCTGGACACCGATGAACAGTGCACCCGCGGCGGCGGCGCTGACGCCGGCCCAACGGGTGAGGCGGGTGGTGGTGATGGACATGTTGGGCTCCTGGGCCTTGGGGTTTCCGGGTTCCGGCTGCGGAGCGCTGCCGGATAAGTCCAAGGTAGGAATCCGTTGGGTGAGCGGGCATCACCCGATGATGTGATCCGTGAGGGTGATCCGGGAGTCAGGCCAGGCCATGACGTCGCGCAAGGGCGACCGCCGACCGCCTGCTGGTCACGCCAAGCTTGGTGAAGATGTGCTTGGTGTGGGTACGGAGGGTGTTCTGCGAAATGAAGAGGGCCCGGGCAATTTCCGGGCCGCTGAGCTCAGTGCCCAGGAGCCGGAGGACCTGAAGTTCGCGCTCACTCAGCGGATCAATGACGGCCGGCGGCTCCTCCCCCAAGCGTGCCGGCTCCTCCCCGGATGGGGCAGCCAAGCCGAGCAGGTGCCGGGCGGTTGCAGCGGCGCCGTGGTGCGTCCCGTCACCCGACCGTACGGTCTCGCGCAGAAGTGCCTGCAGTGGTTCCCCTTCGTCGAGGAACAACCGCACGTAGGCCTCCGGCTCCGGTGACGCCGTGAGGGCCTCCCTTAGCGCCTCCTGCGCCTGCGCCCGCCGGCCCAACAAAGCAAGGGCCAAGGCCTGGAGCATCCTGATTTCCATCAGGCTGCCCGCCCGGCCTGATGCCGCGGCATTGGTGGCCAGCCGGCCCAGGAGGTCAGGTGCATCAAGAGCGGCAGCAGGATCGGCCGGCTGCTCGGCGATCATCAGGCGGACAAGGGTCAGTTGGTTGTACTCCCCAAGGTAACCGAGGTCGTCATGCGCTGTGATCCCGAGCGCACGGGCCCAGGCACCGGCGGCGGCGAGGTTGCCTTGGCGTATCCAGAGGCGTGCCCTGACTGCGGGAACAGGGCGGACCTCCGGAAAGAAACCCGGCCGGTACAGCTGCTCTGCCCGGTCCAGGCAGCTGACAGCCCGTCCAGCGTCGCCCGCATCCTGCGCCAACAATCCAGCGGCCAGGAACCAGCGGTAGCGGCTTTCCGTCATCGGCCCGCGTTCGACGAACTCTGCGGCGGCATCAAGGTGGCTTTTTGCCGCGCCAGGTTCTCCGGCCTGCCGGCACATTTCGCTGAGAGCCACGTGCAGTTCGGCGCTGGCGCGCACCAGCGATTCCCCATGATCTGCGGCAGCCTGCAGCGCAACATTGCAGATCCGGCGCGCCTCACCGGGCCGGCCCGCCGTGAGCAAAATGTCCGCCAGTATCACGGTGCTGCCGAACCCGTCGAGAAGGTTGCCCCCGGCATGAAGGCTGGCTATAGCCTCCGTGAAGATCTGCCGCGCTTCATCAACCGTCCCGGCAGCCCAGGCAGCGAGTCCCAGGAATCCCGCCGCCGCACCGCGCGACAGGTGGTCCTCCGGGCGCCCGCGTTCAAGGGCCTCCCGCGCGTACGCCGCAGCTCCGGCCGTGTCTCCCCGGGCCAAGGCAAGTGCTGCGCGGTAGGTGGCGATTGTCGCCGGTAACGCCTGAAGCTCCAGGTTCTCCGGGTCCGGCGGCATGTCCGGATTCTCTGGACGGACGGCAGCCGCGGCCGCGAGCATTTCCTCGGCGTCGGCAAGACGCTGCTCCACGCCGCGCAGGTCGCCCTCCGCCATCAGCATCGCCCCATAAAAGACGGTAAGCACCGGGCTTCGGCGGATGGAGCCGTCAGGGAGTTTCCGGAGCCACGCGAACAGCACCGTATCCTGGCGGTTGCGCCGGAGCAGCGGCACGGCTTGTTCCACGAGCAGGGCCGCGAACTCGTTGTCCTGGCCTGCGAGGGCGTGCCGGACGGCGTCGGCGGTGCCACCGTGGGACGCATGCCAGCGGCTGGCCCGCCGGTGGAGTACCGGAACGCGCCCGGGATCGTCCCTGAGCAGCCGGTTTCGAAGGACGTCGGCGAAAAGGTGGTGGTAGCGGTACCAATCCCGCCTGTCATCGAGGGGAATGACGAAGAGGTTTGCCCGCTCCAGGTCTGCCAGCATGCGGCCGCCGTCCTGCGTTCCAGCCACGGCATCGCACAGGGGACCCGTCAGGCGGTCCAGGACTGCGGTGCGCTCCAGGAAGCTCCGGACGTTGTCCGTCTGGTGCCGCAGGACTTCGTCCACAAGGTAATCCACGACGTACCGGTCATCACCTGCAAACCCCTCAATGAAACCAGCGGGGTCCGGCCGGTCCCGGATGGACAGTGCGGCGAGTTGCAGGGCGGCAATCCAGCCCTCCGTCCGCTGCTCCAGCGTTGACACCTGGGCGTCGGCCAGTCCGAGCCCGGCTGCGCCGTTGAGGTAAGCCGCAGCCTCGTCCCGGGTGAACCGCAGGTCTGCTGCCCGGATCTCCAGGAGCTCTCCCCGTGACCGCCAGCGTGAAAGGGGCAGGCCAGGATCCGAGCGCGTGGATACCACCACGTGCACGTTGGGCGGATGGTGTTTGAGGAAGTAGGCAATACCGTCAGCGATGGCAGGGCTGTCCACTGCGTGGTAGTCATCCAGGACCAACCAGATGTCATGGGCGGCTGCGGCGAGGTCATTGAGCAGCACGGTCAGGACAAGTTCGGTTGCCAATGGTGGGGACGCGACCAGCTCCTGCGCTGCGGTGCCGATACCGGGGAGTGTTTTCCGGAAGGCAGCTATGACATAAGCCCAGAATGTGGCCGGGTCGCTGTCCGCCGGTTCCAGCGAAAGCCAGGCGACGTTCCGCTGTTGCTCCGTGGTGTCTGCGAGCCAGTCGGCGAGGAGCGCGGTCTTCCCGAAGCCTGCCGGGGCGGAGACGAGCGTCAGTGCGGCGCCTTCGGTGTGGACCAGTTTTTCGAAAAGGCGTGGCCGGGCAACCAGGCCCCGCGGAGGGACCGGAACGTAAAGCTTCGTGGCCATCAGCGGCTGGTCCATGTGATCACCCTAGGCGACGCCCGCACCTGCCTAAGTGCCGGCGTCGTCCTTTGTCAGGCCTGCGCCTGGATGGCCGTGATGGCCACCGTGTTCACGATGTCCTCCACCGTGCAGCCCCGGGAGAGGTCGTTGACCGGTTTCCGCAGCCCCTGCAGGACCGGGCCCACCGCCACAGCCCCGGAGCTCTGCTGGACCGCCTTGTAGGTGTTGTTGCCGGTATTCAGGTCCGGGAAGATGAACACCGTCGCCTGGCCGGCCACGGAGGAGCCGGGCATCTTTGACGCGGCGATCGAAGCGTCCACGGCGGCGTCGTACTGGATGGGGCCTTCCACTGCGAGGTCCGGGCGGCGCTGGCGCACCAGTTCGGTGGCCTGCCGCACCTCGTCCACGGCTTCACCCGCGCCCGAGCCACCGGTCGAGTACGAGAGCATGGCCACCCGCGGCTCCACCCCGAACTGGGCCGCTGTCTCGGCCGACGCCAGGGCGATGTCAGCCAGCTGCTCCACGTTGGGGTCCGGATTGACTGCGCAGTCGCCGTAGACCAGCACGCGGTCCGGCATCAGCATCAGGAAAACCGAGGACACAATCTTCACCCCCGGACGCGTCTTCACGAACTCCAGGGCCGGCCGGATGGTGTGCGCCGTGGTGTGCGCCGCACCGGACACCATCCCGTCCACCACGCCCAGCTGGACCATCATGGTGCCGAAGTAGCTGACGTCCTGCATGATCTCCAGCGCCTTGGGCAGGTCCACGCTCTTGTGCGCCCGCAGTTCAGCGTACTTCTCGGCGAACTTCAGCCGAAGGTCTGAAGTGGCGGGGTCGATGACCGTGATGCCGGACAGGTCGATGCCGTTGGCGGCTCCCAGCTCCCGGACGTCGGACTCCGGGCCCAGGAGCGTCAGGTCGCAGACGTCCCGGCGGTGCAGGATCTCGGCGGCCCGCAGGATCCTCACGTCGGTCCCCTCGGGCAGTACCACGTGGCGGCGCTGCGCCCGGGCCCGTTCGATAAGGTCGTGCAGGAACCGCAGCGGGGTCATCCGTTCCGCCCTGGGAAGGTGCAGCCGCTCCACCAGCTCGGCTTCGTCCACGCGGCGGGACCAGAGGCCCAGCGCGGAGGCTACTTTGCGCCGGTGCCCGGACCAGATTTCGCTGCGCACCTCCGACACCCGTCGGGCGGTCTGGTACGTGTCCTCGTCCGCGGCAAAAACAGGGAACGGTGCCTGCGCCAGGAGCGGGTAGATGTTGGCATCCGGCGCCAGGCCGCCGGTGAGGATGAGCGCCGAGGCCACGGGAAATTCGGGCGAGAAGGACGAGGCCAGGCAGGCCACCATCACGTCCGCCCGGTCCCCCGGCACGATCACCAGGGCGCCCTCGTCCAGGACGTTCAGGAAGTTGCCCACGTTCATCGCGGCAACTTTGATGTCCCTGACGTCGCGTTCCATGTCCGGCGTTCCAGCAATTTGGCGGACGCCCAGCGCCGCGGCCACCTCACCGGTGGTGGGGCGGGCGATTTCCTCAAGCTCCGGCAGGATGTAAACGGGGCGGCCGGAAGCTCCGGGCTTCAGGGCTGCCGCGATGGCGTCCAGGTCTGCGGCGGCGGCCCGGTTGACCATGATGGCAAGCAGTGCGCACCGTTCGGCGGCGAGTTCCTTGCGGGCAACTTCGACGGCGGCCGCGGTCTCGGCGACGGTCCGCCCTTTGGCGCCCACCACCGCCACCACGGGCGTGGCGAGGTTGTTGGCCAGCCGCGCGTTGAGGTCGAATTCGACGGCGGAATCCTGCCCCACCAGGTCCGTCCCCTCCACGATCACCACATCGCAGTGCCGGGCGATGTCCGCGAAAATCTCCACGCACCGGGCATCGATTTCCGCCCGGTTTCCTTCTGCGAGCAGGGTGCGGACCTCTTCGTGGGTCAGGCCGCCGCGGCAACGCTCGTCCTCCAGGGCAAACCGGGCCTTCATCAGCGCCACCATGGGGTCATCGGCAGCCAAGGGCCCGTGGACTACCGGCTTGAAGAAGCCGATCCTGTCCGCATGCCGGTGCAAAGTGTCCGCCAGGCCCAGGGCCACGAGGGACTTGCCCGACCCGGGGGTGGTTGCGCTGACATAGATGCCTGTGGCCATGGTCCGCCCTTTGCTCTTGGTGCCGGTCCCTCCAATCCTTGCACTTCCAGCCCGCGAGATGGCACTTGATGGTGGTGTCCACGCCCGGAAACTGCCGTGAGGTGCCATCTCGCGGAAGTCTGCAGCGGAAGGTGCGTGCCGCCGTCGTGCTTTCCAGCCCAGTTGCTTTCCTAGGCACCCTGCGGCGCGCCGCAGACGACGGCGTGTCCCGGGTTTGGTGCGGAAAACAGGCCGGGTAACAGGGCGGGAAGGCCCGCCCGCGGGGCGCCTCCCCTTGACACCGGACCCCCTCATGGGATTACCTAATGAACATTCGGTAAATAAAGCTGGAGGCAATGACGCATGGCTGAAACTACACTTTCCGGGGCTACCCACCCCATCCTGGAAAACGACTACGCCTCCGAGTGGATGGGAATCGAGGTCCTCGCCCTCAGCGACGGCCACGCCACCATCCGGATGACGCTGCGGCAGGAAATGCTCAACGGCTTCGGCATGGCCCACGGCGGAATGATCTTCGCCTTCGGCGACACTGCCTTCGCCCTGGCGTGCAACCCCATCCACCCTGCACCCGGCGAGGAAAACACCATCACCGTTGCCTCCGGCGTCGACATTAATTTCCTCAAGCCCGCTTTCCGCGGCCAGGTGCTCACCGCCGTCGCGGACCGCCGCTCCAGCGCCGGCCGCAGCGGACTTTACGACATCCAAATCTTCGCCGCCGACGCCGGTGCGCCGGCTCCCGAAGGCCAGCCCAGTTCCAGCAGCCCGGGCGAGCTCATCGCCGAGTTCCGCGGACGCAGCCGCACCATCCCTAAGAAGTAGGAAAATCATGACCCTGCATGCCCCCGAAACCCCCGCCGCTGCCGGCATCGATCCTGGCCTGGACCGCGAGGAGACCATCTCCCGCGACGAGCTCGAGGCCCTCCAGCTCACCCGCCTCCAGCACACCGTGGCCTACGCCTATGAGCGCGTGCCGCTGTACAAGCGCAAGTTCGACGAAGCCGGGATCCACCCCAGCGACCTGCGCGAACTCGAGGACCTTGGCAACTTCCCCTTCACCACCAAGGACGACCTGCGGGAGGAATACCCGTTCGGCATGTTCGCGGTGCCGCAGAACCAAGTAGCCCGGATCCATGCCAGTTCCGGCACCACCGGCCGGCCCACCGTCGTCGGCTACACCAAGCAGGACCTGGCCGACTGGGCCAAGCTCGTTGCCCGCAGCTTCCGCGCCTCCGGCATCCGCCCGGGCATGAAGGTCCACAACGCCTACGGCTACGGCCTCTTCACCGGCGGCCTCGGCGCGCACGCGGGCGCCGAAGCCCTGGGCTGCACCGTCATCCCCATGTCCGGCGGCCAGACCGAGCGCCAGATCCAGCTGATCCAGGACTTCAAACCGGACGCCATCCTTGCCACGCCCACGTACCTGCTCACCATCGCCGACGCCATGGCACACATGGGCATCGACCCCGCCTCCACCTCGCTGAAGTTCGCCGTCCTCGGCGCCGAGCCGTGGACCCAGGAGATGCGCCACGAACTCGAAGTGATGATGAACATCAAGGCGTGCGACATCTACGGCCTGTCCGAGGTCATGGGCCCGGGCGTGGCGGGCGAGGCCGTTGAAACCCAGGACGGCAGCCACATCTGGGAGGACCACTTCCGCCCCGAAATCATCGACGCCTTCAACCCGGCCCCGGGCAAGGAAAACGTCCTGCGCGACGGCGAGCACGGCGAGCTGGTCTTCACGTCGCTCACCAAGGAAGCGCTGCCCATCATCCGCTACCGGACCAAGGACCTCACCCGCCTGCTGCCCGGATCGGCGCGTCCGGCGCACCGCAGGATGGGCCGCATCACCGGCCGCAGCGACGACATGATCATCCTGCGCGGCGTGAACCTGTTCCCGTCCCAGATCGAGGAAATCGCCCTCCGCATCCCCGAGTTGAGCCCGCATTTCCAGCTCGAACTGACCCGCCCGGAAGGCCAGCGCATGGACCAGCTGACGGTCCGGATCGAACGCCGGGACGCGGTCACCGTTGAGCAGAGCACGACGGCGGCGCGCACCTTGAAGGAACAGATCAAGATCCACGTGGGTTCTTCGTGCACCGTGAACGTGGTGGAACCCGGCTCGCTGGAGCGGTCCAACGGCAAGCTCCGCCGTATCTACGACATGCGGCCCAAGGCGTAGTGAGACATGCTGCGGGGCGTGGCCGGCCGGGGTACCTCCCGGCCGGCCCGGACTCCCGGACCGACCGACCGTTCGTGAGAAACTAGCCACTATGCCCAGCACCAGCCAGACCACCAGCCCCGCCGTCGGCGGCGCCGCCAAGCGCGGCCGTCCCGGATACGACCAGCAGTCCGTGCTGCGCATCGCCGTCGACGTTTTCAACCGCCATGGCTACGACGCCACGTCGATGGGGATCCTGGCGGACAACCTGGGCATCTCCAAGTCCGCGATCTACCACCACGTGCCGTCCAAGGGCGACCTGCTCAAGCTTGCCCTTGACCACGCACTCGGCGGCCTTGAGTCCATCCTTGAGCAGCCGGAGGCCGCCTCAGGAGCCGCGGATGCCCGGCTGGAATTTGTCCTTCGCCAAACGGTGGCGGTGCTGGTGGACCGCCTGCCCTTCGTCACGCTGCTGCTGCGGCTGCGCGGCAACACCGAAATCGAGCGGGACGCGCTGGAACGCCGCCGGACCTTCGACCACAAGGTGGCCGTGCTGATTTCGGCCGCCCGCGACGAGGGTTCGCTCCGCCAGGATATCGATCCCCGCACCGTCACGAGGCTCCTGTTCGGCATGATCAACTCGATCGTGGAATGGTACAAGCCGGGCGGGTCCCTCTCCCCGCAGCGCCTGGCCGACGACGTCATCTCCATGGCATTCGACGGCCTGCACGTAGACTTATAGGCCGCGCAGCCCCGGGACGCAGCAAAGTACTAAGCGTGCTTGGTATTTAGCGGCTCCCCGGCTACGGTGGTAGGAAACCAGTGATTCCAGGGAGGTAGGGAAGATGAGCACCCATAAAGAAGAGCCCGACGGAGGATTCATCATCCCGGATCCGTCAAAGCTCCGCGAAGACATCCCCGGCGACGCCGGCGACGAGGCCAACGCAATCCGCTTCAGCGAAGAGCAGGCCCTGATCGAGGAGCAGTCGCACGGAATCCGCCCCGACACCTACAGCGTCCCGCCGGGCGGCCCCACCATGGACGAGGCCCGCGGCAACATGGACCTCTCCGACCGCAGCGAAGACGGCCACGGCACCGGCCGCGAGGATGACAGCAGCGACGACGGCCTGCACGGCGGCGCCGAGAGCTAACGCCGGGAGACAGTGAACCAGCAGGGGCACCCCGATCCGACCGGGGCGCCCCTGCTGTTTTCGTTTGTCAGCGTGCTGAATGCCTAGACCTGGTACTCCGGCCCGCTGCCCAGGTTCTGGTGGACGCAGAGGATATTGTGCTCGGTGTCCATGAACCATGCGCACTTCTCGGATGCCGTGGTGCAAATGTGGTTTTCCGTCTTCAGCGTGGGCAGGTCGTAGTCCTGGAACATGACGCCCCGCGCCTCCATGTCACGGACCGCAGCCTCGATGTCCGCCACCTCAAAACTCAGCGCCGTGTGGTCCGAATGCCTGCCATCGGAGACCGGCATCAGCTGCAACAGCGGCCCGCCGTCGGTGCCGAGCAATTCGCTGCCATCGTCCGTCATTCCGCGGTGCGGGAGCCCCAGCTTTTCGGTATAGAAACTGCGGGCACGGGCTGCATCATCGACAGGAAGGATGGTTGTGGCTGCGTTCATTTTCAGGGTCATTGGGGCCACCTCCTACGGGCAGAATCATACGCCCGGCGGCCCCAAAAAGAACCGCGTCCAATTGCCCCATCACCTCCCGCCCACCAAACCCAAACGCCCCATCAATTTCTTCAAAGAAGTGATGGGGCGTGTGGGAAGAACCGACAGTAAGTGATGGGGCGTGTGGCTACTTTTCGACGAGGGTGAGGACGTCGTAGGCGGCCACGATCTCGTCATCCTGGTTGGTGAGCACGGCGTCCCAGGCCACTTCACCGTATTCGTCGGTCTCGCGCGGCGTGATCTTCTTGGCGGTGAGGGTCACGCGGATGGAATCGCCGGCGGCAACCGGCTTGGTGAAGCGTGCGTTCTCCAGGCCGTAGTTGGCCAGGACGGGGCCCGGCGCAGGCTCCACGAAGAGTCCGGCGGCCCAGCTCAGCAGCAGGTAGCCGTGCGCCACGATTCCCGGGAAGATCGGGTTGGCTGCCGCGGCCTCTTCGTTCGTGTGGGCGTAGAAGGTGTCCCCGGTGGAGTTGGCGAACGCCGTGATGTCCTCCAGGGTGACCTGCCGGAGGTCCGAGCGGACGGCGTCGCCGATCCGCAGGGTGGACAGGTGCTTCCGGAACGGGTGGGTTCCTTCGGTCTCCACGGTAAAGTTGCGGTCAGCCCCGGTGTGCCACACGCCGGTGACGGCGGTGAGCATGTTCGGGGAGCCCTGGATGGCGGTCCGCTGCATGTGGTGCAGCACGGACCGGATGCCGCCCAGTTCCTCGCCGCCGCCGGCGCGTCCCGGCCCGCCGTGGACAAGGTGGGGAACGGGTGAGCCGTGCCCCGTGGAGGAGCGGGCGTCCTCGCGGTTGAGCATCAGGACGCGGCCGTGATGGGCTGCGATCCCGGTGACCAGTTCGCGGGCCGCCTCAGGATCGTTGGTGCACACCGAGGCCACCAGGGAACCGCCGCCGCGGGCGGCGAGGCGGACGGCGTCGGCCAGGTCCTTGTAGCCAATCACGGAGGACACCGGCCCGAAAGCCTCGAGCGAATGGATTGCCTCGGCTTCCGGGTTGTCCCAGTTCAGGACCACAGGTGCCATGAAGGCTCCACCGTCCACTACCCCGGTGGTTCCATCGGCGGAGGTGACCGACGGCGAATCGAGCGTTCCGTACGCAAGCTCACCGCCGGCGTCGAGCATTGACTGCACGGCGGCACGGACATCCTGCAGCTGTTCCACGGACGCGAGGGCGCCCATGGTGACGCCTTCGCCGCGGGGGTCACCCAGGACCACGCGCTCGGCGATGCGCTTGCCGATGGCCGCGGACACGGCCGGCACCAGTTCCTGCGGAACGATGGCCCGGCGGATGGCGGTGCATTTCTGGCCCGCCTTGACCGTCATCTCGGTGACCACGGACTTGACGAAGGCATCGAATTCCGGGGTCCCCTCCACAGCGTCCGGGCCAAGGATGGCGGCGTTCAGGGAGTCGGTCTCCGAAGTGAACCGGACGCCGCCCTCCACAACGTTCTGGTGGGCCTTCAGGGACTTGGCCGTGGAGGCGGAACCGGTGAAGGCCACCAGGTCGCGGTAATCCAGCACGTCCAACAGGCCGCGGACCGACCCGGAGATGAGCTGCAGGGAGCCCTTGGGCAGGATGTTGGATTCCACGATGGCCTTGACCACGGCTGCGGCAACATATCCCGTTGGGGTGGCCGGCTTGACGATGGTGGGGACACCGGCGAGGAAGGCGGGGGCGAACTTTTCGAGCATGCCCCAGACCGGAAAGTTGAAGGCGTTGATCTGTACGGCGACGCCCGGGATGCGGGTGTAGATGTGTTCGCCGGCGAATGACCCGTCCTTGGAAAGGACTTCCATAGGGCCGTCCACCACCACCTGGGCGTTGGGCAGTTCGCGCCGGCCCTTGGAGCCGAAGGTAAACAGGACGCCGATGCCGCCGTCGATGTCCACCATCGAGTCGATCTTGGTGGCACCGGTCTGGTAGGAGAAAGCGTAGAAGTGCTCGCGGCGCGCGTTGAGGTACTGCGCCAGTTCCTTGAGCTTCAGGGCGCGCTGGTGGAAGGTTAACTGGCCCAGTCCGGCCTGGCCGGTGGTGCGGCCGTACTCCACGACGGCGCCGAGGTCCAGCCCCTCCGTGCTCACCTTGGCCAGGATCTCCCCCGTGCTCGCGTCCCGGACGGGGACCGCGGAAGCCGAGGAACCGGCGTCGGGCGTCCACCAGGCGTCCATGACAAAACTGGGCACTGTCTCCACGGTGTCGACCGTGGCCTGGGGAGCTGTGGCTGTGGTGGTCATCGTTGACGGTCCTTCCAACAAGGGGGCAGGCAAACCGGCCGGTCATTACTGACCGTCCGTTCGGTAATATATTCACCATACATGACGTGCCGTGCTGCAGACTAGAAGGCCAGCACTGAATTGGCCGCCCCAAAGGAGAACCATGAACGCCCCTGCCCCGAAAGATGATGCCGGAAGCCAGCCCTCGGAGCACGAACTCTGGAAGATCACCCTTGGGGAGCTGGACGAGAAGATGGGCGTGAAGATCCTGGAAGAGTCCGTGGAGCGCGTGGTGGCCACCATGCCCGTGGCGGGGAACAGGCAGTCGTTCGGGCTGCTGCACGGCGGCGCTTCCCTGGCGGTGGGCGAGGCCGTGGGGTCCTGGGCCGCGGTGATCCATGCCAGCACCATGGGCAAGACTGCCGTGGGGGTGGATGTCTCCGCCACCCACCACCGCCCTGCGCGTGAGGGCCAGGTGACCATCACCGCCACGCCGATCCACCTGGGCGGCACACTCACCACCCACGAGGTGCTGATCACCAACGAGGCCGGCCAGCGGCTGTGCACGCTGCGCATCACCAACCTGCTCATGAAGCGCCACAAGTAGCGGCGGCTGCCCCACGGAACCCTAGTCCGACTGCCTCTTCCTGCGGCGGACAATGACCGTCAGCAGGATCCCAATGACCAGCGCAGCGCCCGCACCAGCCGCCGCTGGCACCAATCCGGATGGTCCGGTATAGGCCAGTCCGCCGCTGCCGGCATCCCCGCTTCCGCCCGTGTTGGCAAGTCCGGC
The DNA here is from genome assembly GCF_039907755.1 of Pseudarthrobacter sp. CC12. Classification (NCBI taxonomy): domain Bacteria; kingdom Bacillati; phylum Actinomycetota; class Actinomycetes; order Micrococcales; family Micrococcaceae; genus Pseudarthrobacter; species Pseudarthrobacter sp. CC12. Next base: position 16,068 of record NZ_JARDJH010000021.1, read on the forward strand.
GGGAGGTGCGCTGGTGGCCGGGCCGGCTACCGGCGGAGGTACGACGGCGGGAGTTTCAGCGGGCGGCATGGGTGACGGATCTGCGGGGGCAGGGACAGCCGGAGCAGGCGCGGTTGCGGTGGAAGCGGGCGGAGCGGGCGTAGCTGGCGCGGGTGATGACGGGGCCGGCATTGCTGGCGGCGCGGTCGGTGCCGGGCTGGCCGGAAGAACCGGCGGCGAAGCCGACCCGAATTCGAAGCTGTTCGCACCGGACCTGCTGTACCCGTTGACCGTTTCCGCGGTGAACCGCAGCGTGCCCGCATCCTGCGGAGCTGTGAAGGTCCACGTCCCGGCGGAGTCCACGGGCACCTCAAACGGATCCTTTCCCTGGAAGGTGATACGGACCGAGGATCCTGCCGCGACCGCAGATGCTGGAGCCGCCGGAACCTGGCCGCTGATCTGTTGGCCAGGCTGGTAGGCCTTCCCGGCAGCGGGGGCCGTGACGGCAGGCTTGTTGAGGAACAATTCCAGTTGGTAGCCGGGCAGCACCGCAAGGGCATCCTGCAGGGTAGCTGCGATGGCCCGGGTCTGGACGCCGTTCTCGCTCTCGGCACCGGTGTGGGTCCCAACGGCAAAGTTGCCGCTGATCCACGGGCCGCCGGAGTCCCCTCCCTTCGACTTGACCGTCGATGAATCAAAGGCGCGGACCGGCCGGAGATCGTTGTCGTAGTTGGGCGGAAGACTCTTTTCGCCCGGCATCATCCAGATGCCCACGGCATCGACCGTGCCGCATTTCCAGCCGGACGTGCGGCCGGACCTGCAGACGTCCTGGCCTTGCCAGGGCGCCATGGTTCCGATGATTTTGACTGGGTCCGGCGCCGCCGGAGACGCCCAGGTGGTGGTTGCCGGCAGGGGGGTCACCGACGGTGCGATGTTTTGGATGACGGCGATATCAGTTCCGGCCACGGACCCGTCCGCCGCTGCCGCCGAGTTGCCGGGGCCGCCGAACTGGCTGAACCCAAAGGTGCCCAAGGGTGCCAGCGGAGGCAGCGGTTGGGGCGTGGCGGCACCGGGGCCGCTGGCGGGCGCCCACGCGGGAGGCTCCACGGCCGCCTGCCGTGCCAGTCCGTCAGCAGTGCAGTGCCCGGCAGTCAGGACCAAGGGCAGCCCCGCCGGGCTGAACGCGCTGAAACCGGCCGAGCAGATCGCGGTGTTGTCGGCGTAGTACCCCTGTCCGCCCAGGAGATCCCCCTCGGTTTTGACCGCGGCGCCCTTCTCCAGTTTTACGTTGGTGTACAGGGCAACAAACTGCGCCGGCGTCATCTTGCCGGTGCCGGTTGGCCCGCTGGTGGCCGGGGTGGCCTCCGGCTGGTTTGCCTGGGTTCCGGACTCAGGAGTATTGACGGACCCTGTGCGGATGACGAAATGGCCGCCGGTGTAGGCGATTGCCTGGAGGCCCTGGGGTCCGACGTCGCGGAGGTAGGCCCTGTACAGCTGGTCGATGTCGCCCGCGACGAGCACGGGTGCCGGCGGAGATGCCGGCGGCGTGTCCTGCAGGGCGGCGGCGGACGGGGCGGCCGGTGTTGACGCGGGCGTGGCCCTGGGTGGAACCAGCACAAAGTCCGCGTGACCCGAGCGGTTCAGTTCATCCACTTTGGCCCGAAGCTCCGGCCCGTCACCCTGCACCTTGATCGTGCCGGCGTCCAGGCTGATGCCCACGAAGCCAGGCAGGGTCCGTAAGCCGGGCGCTGCCTCAGCGGCCCGGCGGCCGAGCTCGCCGGCAGCATTGAATTCGGCCATGCTGATGCCGAGATCACGCCGAAGCGCCTCAGCCAGGCCAGCGCTGGAGGGCCCCGTGGTGTCCACGGGAACGTCCGGGGTGGCCGGCACGGGCTGGGCCACTGCGGGTCCGGCAGCCAACCCGAATGACAGCATCACGCCGGCCATGGTTCCTGCGGCAAAGATCTTCTTCATGGGGCTCGCCGTTCCGCTCATCCACGCCCGCGTCGAGGCGCTCGGTGACTTCAACTGCCATCAACAAATATCAGCAGTCACTTCAGTAACTTAAGTCACAAGGTTATCTTCCGGAACGCGAGGTCGGAAACAGAATCAAGCTCCGCTTCCAGCAGTCCATGGGCCAGGAGGTAGCCGCGGGTGTCCAAATTGCGGACGAATTCCACCACTGCAAGCCCGCGCTGCTCCAGCAGGGGCTTAAGTTCCCCCTCTGTCAGGTATCGCTCCCGGCTGTGTGGCGGCCCATGCGTGCGGTAGCGCTCGTTGATGCCGCGGGCGGCCCGCCGGTAACCATCGGCAATTTCCTCATCGGAGTCACCCGCCAGGTCCTGGATCATGGCTGCCACCAGTCCGCTGCGGTCGCGCCCGGCGGCGCAGTGCAGCACGACGTCTCCCTTGGGTGCAGCAAGGGCCAGCGCCCGGAAGACGCCCACCAGTTTCTCCGGGAAGAGCCTGGCATTCTCGGGATAGTGGGCTGGATCGTTCAGGTAGGGTCCGGTGACGGATGTGAACCGCGGATCGCCCGACTCCTCTGTGGGCGCCTGGACCACGTCGAAGGCCGCCCAGGCACTGGCCGGAACCACGGGATCCGTGTCCCGGCGCCGCCCCTCCGAGGGGTTCCGGAGATCCAGCACGGTGCGGACGCCGTCGTCGAACGCCTGTTTCCAGCCCTTTTCGGTCAGCCACTCCCGCCGCCCCATCCGGTAGATTCCACCGGATATCCGCCACGCGTTGACGGCGCCATCCCAGCCCACCGGCCTGCCCTGTTCGCCCACCAGCACAGCTAACCACACGCGCCTGGATGACGCCCCCAAAAGTCCTCTGCAGGGAAGGGTAGAAAGCCCCCATGACGGGCCAGTGGCTAGGGCAATACCCTGCAGCTACGCCTGAAGATCCACATTCAAAGGGGAATCAGATAAAGAGGTCAGCAGCACGACGGCGATATAAGGCTCACCCACTAACCCCGGCGGGCCAGCCGGTGCTCAAGCCCGGTGCGGACCGCCGGCCATTCATGCTCCAGGATGGAGAACACCACGGTGTCGCGCAGGTTGCCGTCGCTGGTCCGTGAATGGCTGCGGAGCACGCCGTCCTGCTTGGCGCCCAGCCGTGCGATCGCGTCCCGCGACTGGTGGTTGAGCCAGTGCGTGCGGAACTCCACGGCCGGGCAGCCCAGCACTTCGAAGGCATGCCGGAGCAGCAGCATCTTTGAGTCGGGATTGGTCCCTGTCCCCTGCACGGACGCCGCGTTCCAGGTGGAGCCGATCTCCACCCGGGGCGTGGCCGGGTCGATGTTCATATAGGTGGTCATGCCGATAATGCGGCCCGGCCCGCCCGTGCCCGGATCAATGAGCCGGGTGGTGAAGGGCAGCATGGATCCCAGCTCCTGCAGGGCGAGCCGGCGCCGGATTTCCGCGGCCATGGCCTCCGGTTCCGGAACCGAGGTGTACCAGAGCTTCCAAAGCTCGCCGTCCCTGGCCGCTTCCAGCAGTCCGTCGTGGTGTTCCGTCGCCAGCGGCTCCAGGATTACATGCCGGCCGGTCAGGGTAAGGGGTTCAAGGAAAGTCACTGCACCAGCCTAGGACCAATCACCGGGGCCGGTTACGCTGGGAAAACCCAGACCGCGAGCAAGGCAAGGGAGTTAAGGTGTCAGGAACCAATCCGGACCCGGAAGACGACAAGATCACCGGCCTGGAGCCCGGCGGTGGAGTGCCGCCGGGAGAAACCCCGCCGGGCGAAGGTTCCGTGGCGGGCACCCAGGAGCCCCGCCAGCCGGGCTCCGGCCGAGGTCAGCAGATCTTCTGGCTGGCGGCCATCGGAGCGGGCGTGCTGCTGTTCCTGCTGTACTTCATCGGCTACATCGTGGGCTTTTTTGACTAGGCCTTGCTCCGGCCGGCGGCCCACCTAGCTGGGCCAGTCAAAGAACCCCTTGCCGGTTTTGCGGCCGAGTTCACCGCGCGCCACCTTGTCGCGCAGGATCTGCGGCGGCGCGAACCGCTCCCCCAGCGTCGAGTGCAGGTATTCGGCGATGCCCAGGCGGACGTCCAGGCCCACAATGTCAGTGGTTTTCAGCGGCCCGGTGGGGTGTTTGTAGCCCAGCACCATGGCGGCGTCGATGTCTTCCGCCGATGCCACGCCCTCCTCCACCATCCGCATCGCTTCCAACGCAATGGCCACGCCAAGGCGGGAGGAGGCAAACCCCGGAGCATCGTTGACGACGACGGCGGTCTTGCCGAGTGCCTCAACCCAGGTTTTGGCCGCGGCAGCAAGTTCGGGAGACGTATGTTCGCCCAGCACCACCTCGATAAGCGTGGATGCCGGTACCGGGTTGAAGAAATGCAGGCCAAGGAAGTTCGCAGGCCGCTTCAGTTCACGGGCCAATCCGTTGACGGACAGCGAAGAGGTGTTGGACGCGATGTAGCTGTCCTGCCCCAGCCGTTCCTCAATTCCCCTCAATGCCGTGACTTTGAGGTCCCAGTCTTCGGGGACGGCTTCGACCACCAGCTGGCGGTCTTTGAAGGCGTCGTAGTCGGTGCTGACGGTCAGCCGGGTCACCAGCTCTTCGAAGTTGGCATCCACTGCACCCCGTTCGATGCTCTTCAACGCTGCGGACTGCACGCGTTCCTGCGCGGCCTCGGCGGAAACGTCGTCGCGCTCCACCACCAGCACGTTGGCGCCCTTGATCAGGAAGGCGTGCGCGATGCCCGCGCCCATGCGGCCGCCACCCAGTACGCCAACGAAAGGGGGAAGGCCGGGGGCTACTGATGAATTACTCATGGTCTACTTTCCGTCGGCGGGGTTGGCGGAGGCGGCTGCCTTCTTCGCTGCATTGCGGTCCAGGAACGCCTGCATCCGGTCGAATTTGGCCTGGGACTCGAAGAGGATGCCCTGGGCCAGCTGGTCGATGAGCGGATGCGCTTCTGCGGGTGCGTGGAACACGGATTTGGTGATGCGGACGGCCAGCGGATCCTGCCGCCCGATCCTGTTGGCCAGGCTGTGCGCCGCGTCCAGGAGATCGGCGGGATCGTGAATTTCCGTGATGAGGTTGGCGGCCTTGGCTTCGTCGGCGCCAAGGACCAGCCCCGCCAGCAGGATCTGCTTGGCCAGTGGCTCGCCAACGAGTTCCCGGAGCCGCCAGCTGGCGCCGGCGGCGGCGAGGATCCCCAGCCCCGTTTCCGGATTGCCGATCCGCACGTTGGGGGTGCCGATGCGGAAGTCTGAGGCGTAGGCAAGTTCCGCGCCGCCGCCCAGGCAGTAGCCGTCCAGTGCGGCGATGACCGGCATGGGCAGCTTGGCGATCCGCACGAAGATGGTGGAGTTGATGCCCTGCAGGGCGTCGTCGCGCCGGCGTTCGCGCAGCTGGGCAATATCGGCACCGGAGGCGAAGACCCCGTCCACGCCGGCGATGATCAGCACCTTGGGGTTTTGTTCCAGGGCTGCGCAGACTGTGTGGAGTTCGTCCACCATCTGCTGGTCGATCGCGTTCTTTACCTGGGGCCTGTTGAGCAGCACCACCACCCGGTCCTCGCGCTCCTCAACGAGGAGCGCGGAGAAGTTCCCGGCCGCGAGGTCCACCGGCGCCGCCATCAGATTTTCTCCAGCAGCATCGCAGTGCCCTGTCCCACGCCGACGCACATGGTGGCAAGCCCGAACTTCGCGTCCTCGCGTTCCATCCGCCCCAGCAGGGTGATGGCAATCCGCGACCCGCTGGAGCCGAGGGGGTGCCCCAGGGCGATCGCGCCGCCGTCCCGGTTCACGATCTCCGGTTCCAGCCCAAGCCGGCGGATGCAGGCCAGGGACTGCGTGGCAAAAGCTTCATTAAGCTCGACGGCGGACAGGTCGCCGACGCTCAGGCCGCTTCGCTTGAGCACCTTTTGGGTGGCAGGCACAGGGCCGATGCCCATGATCTCGGGCTCACAGCCGGCAGAGGCGCCGTCGACGATGCGGGCGCGCGGAATGAGGCCAAGCCGCTCAATGGCTGCTTCGGAGGCGATGATAATGGCGGAGGCGCCGTCGTTCAGGGACGAGGAGTTCCCGGCCGTCACCACGGAACCGCCGTGCGCCACGGGCTTAAGTTTCGCGAGAACGTCCATGCTGGTACCGGCGCGCGGGCCCTCGTCGGTGTCCACCACAGTTTCCGACTTGCGGGTCTTGACTGTGACGGGCACGATTTCGTCCTTGAACCGGCCCGCCTCGATGGCGTCCAGAGCGAGCTGGTGGGACCGGACGGCGAATGCGTCAGCGTCCTCACGGGAGATGCCGTCCACCCGGGCTACTTCCTCCGCCGTTTCCGGCATGGAGTAGGTCATCTTGCCGTCCCGGGACAGGCCGCCGTGCTGGAAGTGGGGATTGGTGAAACGCCAGCCGATGGAGGTGTCGAAGATCTGGCCCGGCTTGGCGAAAGCGCTGGTGGGCTTTTCCTGGACCCAGGGGGCGCGGCTCATGGACTCCACCCCGCCGGCGATCACAATGTCAGCTGCGCCGGCCTTGATCATGTGGCTGGCCTGGATGATGGCACTGAGGCCGGAAGCGCAGAGCCGGTTCACCGTGATTCCCGGAATATGCAGGGGCAGTCCGGCCAGCAGGGTGGCCATCCGGGCCACGTTGCGGTTCTCCTCGCCGGCGCCGTTGGCGTTGCCAAGGATGACTTCGTCAATGCTTTCCGGGTCCAGGCCGGCGCGTGCCACGGCTTCGCGGACCACGAGGGCAGCGAGGTCATCCGGCCGCACGGCGGACAACGCCCCTCCGTACCTGCCCACGGGCGTTCGGACGCCGCCAACAAGGAAAGCCTGCGGACTTGCGGTTGCAGCCATGGAAACACCCTTCACGCGATAAACAGCACTGTCATCGGCGGCCGGCACAGCAGAATGCTCCACTTACCGACCGTTCGTTCTGTAAATGGTACACGGCAGGGTCATGCTGCGCATCCGGTTACAGGACGGTCACCCCCAGGTGCGCGGCGATCAGGGGTGCCAGGAGGCCCAATTGGTACTCATCGATGACAAGCCCGGACATGCTGCCCAGGCCGCTGATTTTGCGGAATTCCGTGCCCCTGATGTCGAAGTCCTTCAATGTGGCTCCGGCCAGGTCCAGCGATCCGACGGTGCAGTCCTCCAGCTTCACCCTTGTTGCGGTGGCGGCCCCCAGGTCCAGTTCGTTGATGATGCAGCCGCTGATCAGCACGTCAGTAAGCTTGGCCCCGCGGAGGTTGAGGAAGTCCACCTTGCCGCCGTCGATCCGGACGGACTGCCAGCCGCTCTCATAGAGTTCAGCGGAGCCCAGGCGGGGATTGCGGAACTCAACCTCGCGCCAGGTGCTGCGGGCACCGCGGAACACGGGTGCATACAGCTCCCCCAGGATGCTGTCGCGGAACGAGGCACCCCGAAGCTGTGCCTCGTTGAAGGAAGCACCCTCAAAAAGGCATTCGGAAAAGACCGTTCCGCCAAGCTCCAACCCATCCCCGTCGATACGGCTGAACCGAACGTTGTCATGCCTGCCGGCATGCTGGATAGCGACTTCCGGCGAGTCCTCGAGGCCCGGCAACTCCACGGGGGAGAGCCTGGGTGCCGCAACTGCTGCCGGGCGCTTGCCACGCACTTTGTCCATATCCCCGAGCCTAGCCCCGGCCCCCGACAAGGAACACCGCGCGGGAGGGCTTGAAATAGTAAGCAGGCTTTGCTTATCGTGAAGGGGCACGGTTGATCGACGGAAACGAAAGGAGGCCGGAACCATGGGCCTCGGAGACAAGATCAGTAACGCGGCAGAGGACCTTGGCGGCAAGGCCAAGGAAGCTGCAGGCAACGCGACCGACAACGACCGCCTGAAGGCAGAAGGCCAGGCCGACCAGGTCAAGGCAGACGCCAAAAAGGTGGGCGAGAGCGTGAAGGACGAATTCAAGCGCGACTAGTCCTTGCTGGGGCAGCCGCAGCGAACGGCGTGCTGCCACAGCCCAAAACGGCGGCGGATCCACTGGATCTGCCGCCGTTTCGCTGTCACCGAACCATCGACTGCCGGGTACCTGTCGTTTTGAGGCCTGAAAACGACAGGTACGGAGCAATGGTTGGGGTTACCAACCGCTGCGGGTGGGTGTGTGCCCCTGCCGCGAGTCGTCCGGCATGGTCATTTCGGCCCGCAGCCCGAGGAGCCGGACAGGACGCCCCGGCTCGATCTTCGCCGCCAGGTCAAGGGCCTTGGCCAACACCTCGTCGGCATCGGTGGTCTCCGGGATTTTCCGGCCATACGTCTTGGTGGTGAACGGGGCGTAGCGCACCTTCAGGGTCAGGCCCACCACGGGCCGCCCCTCGGCAGCGACATCCTCCAGGACGTGCGCCGCCAACTCGCGGACGGCGTCGTCAATCTGTTGCGGCTCCGCCAGGTCCCGCTGGAAGGTTGTTTCACGGCTGTGCCCCCGCGCCACCCAGGGGGTGTCATCGACGGTCCGGGAACCGTCGCCCCGGCCAAGCTGTGCATACCAGGGCCCCATTTTTGGACCGAATTCGGGAACCAGGTCAGCGGGGTTGGCCGCTGCCAGTTCAGCAACGGTCTTGATGCCCAAGGTGGCGAGGCGGCGGGATACCGCCTTTCCCACACCCCACAGCTCAATCGTGGGCCGCTCCCCCATGACCTCCAGCCAGTTGTCCTCCGTGAGCCGGAAAACACCGGCGGGTTTACCGAAGGTGGCGGCGACCTTGGCACGGACCAAGGTGTCGCCGATGCCGACGCTGCAGTGCAGCCGGGTTTCCGCCAGGACTGCCTGCTGGAGTTGGCGGGCGAAGGCCTCCGGATCAGACGTTTCAAGGCCTACGAATGCCTCGTCCCAACCAAGCACCTGGACCGTGGTTCCCGGCTGTGAACGGAGCACCGCCATGACCTTCCCGGACGCCTCAACATAGGCGTCATGGTCCACGGGCAGGATCACCGCGTCCGGCACTTTTCGCGCCGCGATCCGCAGCGGCGTGCCCGATCCCACGCCGTAGGCACGTGCTTCGTAGGACGCTGTGGACACCACAGCACGCTCGGCAGGATCGCCACGGCCGCCTACGATAACCGGCCGGCCCGCCAGCTCGGGGCGGCGCAGCACCTCGACGGCCGCGATGAACTGGTCCAGGTCCACATGCAGCACCCACGGTTCGCTCACAGGCCCCAGTCTGCCCCGGCGGACCGCCCGGCACCACCCCGGCCACCCGCCGTAGTAATTCCCGGGCGCAACCGGCGAGACATCCCCGGACCGGCCGGTTAGCCTTGGCCCATGACGAATGTAGACCTGAGTGCGGAGAGCGCCGCTGCCGGCGGCTCGCCCTCCCTGAACGGCTACCTCGCCGTACCTGCTGGACAGGGTCCTTTTCCCGGCGTCGTGATGATCCATGAAGCGTTCGGCCTGGATGACCAGACCCGGCGGCACGCGGACCGGCTGGCAAAGGCCGGATACCTTACCCTGGCCTTGGACCTGTACAGCGACGGCGGCCCGCGGCGGTGCCTGGTGGGAACCATGCGGGCCATGGCGGCCCGCGCCGGCAGGCCTTTCACCGACATCGCCACAGCCCGTACCTGGCTGGCGCAGTCCGAGCTGGGCAATGGCAGGACCGGGGTAATCGGATTCTGCATGGGCGGCGGCTTTGCCCTGCTCACCGCGCGCGACGGGTTCGATGCCGCCTCCGTCAACTACGGCCGGCTCCCGGGCAAGGAACAGCAGGACCTGGTGGAGGCACTGCGTGGCTCCTGCCCCATCGTGGCCAACTACGGCGGAGCGGACAGGTCCCTGAAGGGGGCCGCGGCGCGCCTCGAATCAGCCCTGGACCAGCTGGGCATCGAGCACAGCGTGAAGGAGTTTCCCGGCGCAGGCCATGCTTTCCTCAATGACGAAGAAATCGGACCAGTACTCCTCCGCCCGCTGATGCGGGTCATGGGCGTGGGGCCGGACCCGGCATCCGCCCCCGAGGCCTGGCGGCGCATCGAGGACCACTTCGCCAGGTACCTGAAGGACTGAGGCAGCCAGCCGGGTGGACCCATCCCGGCACCCTGTGGAAACGCCGACGGCGGGCCGCCCCTCCAAGGGGTCGGCCCGCCGTCGAACGCAGTCCGGAAAAACCTAGCTGAAGAGCTCGCTCTTGGGCTGGTTGTCCTTGACCTTCTGCCAGCCCAGCCAAAGGACCACGGCGAAGAACGGAATGGTGGCCAGCGTCCAGAGGCCCAGGTAGAAGACCTCGCCGTCCTTGCTGGTCATGGTGTCGAAGCCGATGAGCACGGTGATGACGAGCAGGGCGACGAGTCCGGCCCAGCTGGTCCAGGGCGAGCCCGGCATGGGCAGGCTGGAGACGTTGCCCTTTTTCTTCCGCAGCGCGATCTGGCTGGCGAAAATGGAACCCCAGGTGAAGATCACGCCGATGGAGGCGGTGTTCAGGGCGAGGTCGAATGCGTGGGAACCGCCCAGCCAGATGTTGAGGAGGATGCCCACCAGGTAGACGCCGCCGATGGCCAGGATCGCCGCGTAGGGCACGTGGCGGGTGGACATGCGGGTCAGCCACTGCGGGGCGTGGCCGTTGTTGGCCATGGTCCGGAAGATCCGGCCGATCGAGTACAGGCCTGAGTTGCACGAGGACAGTGCAGCGGTGATGACGATCATGTTCATGACATCGCCCATCCAGCCCAAGCCCATCTGGCCGAAGACGGTGACGAACGGGGAGGTGCCGGCATGGTACTGGTCCGAGGGAAGCAGCATGGCAAGCAAGGTCACGGAGCCGACGTAGAACACGACAATGCGGAGGACGACGGCGCGGATCGCCTTGGGAACTTCGCGTTCCGGGTTCTGCATCTCGCCCGCGGTGATGCCCACCAGCTCGATGGCGTTGTAGGCAAAGATCACGGCGTTCAGGACCAGGATCATCACCAGGGCGCCCTTGGGGAACATGCCGCCGTCGGCCGCGAAGAGGTTGTTCACCGATGCGTGGCCCCCGCCCACCTTGGCGTTGGTGACCACCATGAAGGTGCCCACGGCCAGGAAGATGACGATGGCGGCGACCTTCAGGACGGAAGCCCAGAATTCGAATTCACCGAAAGCCTTCACGCTGAACAGGTTCACGGCCACCAGCAGCACCAGCGCTGCGATGGCGGACAGTTCAACGGGGACGTTGGGGAAGAAGAACTGGAAGTACAGGCCGATCGCGATGAGCTCGGCGATGCCGGTCATGGCCCAGTTGATGAAGTACATCCAGCCGGAGAGGAAGGCGCCCTTCTTGCCGAACATCTCGCCGGCGTAGCTGACGAACGATCCGGAGGTCTGGCGGTACATGATGAGCTCGCCCAGGGCCCGCATGAGCAGGTAGGCGATGACGCCGGCGATGGCGTAGGAGAAGATCAGGGCCGGGCCGGTGGAGGCAAGGCGTCCGCCGGCGCCCATGAAGAGGCCGACGCCGATTGCGCCGCCCATGGCGATCATGGTGACGTGGCGTCGGCCAAGCGTCTTTTTGTATCCCTCGGCGCTGAGGGAGGGGTCGACGGCGGAGGATGGCGCCGCGCTGTTCTTTAGTTCTGTGGGGGTACTTTGAGGCACAACTGTTCCTTGTGGGTTGGGGGTTGGCCGCATCCGGTCTACGTATGATCAAGCTCACAAAATTCGGCCTTTAGGCCTGGGGACCAGCAGATGTGAGGGTGAATCGGCCGAACTGCCGAAGCTTCACGCGGCCTGACCATCTTACAAGACGGTGTGGGGTGGTACGTGACGCGCACTACACGGCCGCCCCCGGCGATAGGCTTGGAGGCATGGCCACAGCCCACCGCTTACCGCCCGCCCCGCAGCCGCAGCTGTACCGATTTTCCCCGCTGGACCTGGCCACGCTGTGCCTCTACGTTGCCATCGCCGGCTTCTTCGCGGTGGCCGGCAACGTGCTCGCGCCCTTGCTTCGGCAGATCGCCCCATCCCCGGCAGCGGCGTCCTACGCCGTGAACCTGCTGTTTTATGCCTCGGTGGGAATACTGGCGCTCCTGGCGGCCCGCAGAGTGGTGGTCAGGGACCTCAAGGTCCTGGCAACCCGGCCATGGTTCACGCTGCTGATGGTGCCGGCAGCCGTCATCGCCATGATGATCCTCACCGCCGTGGTGGTGGCAGCCAACGGGCAGGTTGAAACCTCGGCCAACCAGGCAGGGCTGCAGGCACTGATGCAGCAGGTCCCGGCATGGCTCATGGTTCCACTGCTGGTGGTGGTGGGCCCGTTCGTGGAGGAGTATATTTTCCGCCACCTCCTTATTGGGAAGATGTCCCGCCGCGTGAACATCTGGATCTGCTGTGCGCTTTCGGTGGCGCTTTTCGCGGCCCTCCATATCGTGGGCCAGGAGGCGGTGACCCTGACTGCGCTGCTCCCCTACCTGGCGATGGGCGCCACGCTGGTGTTCGTCTACATGTGGACCGGGAAGAACGTGATGTTCTCCTACTTCGTCCATGCCGCCAAGAACCTGCTGGCCGTGGTCCTGGTGTACGCCATCCCGCCGGAGCTGATCAACCAGATGCAGAACGTCCAGGCCTGAGCACCCGCACGGGACCTTCCCCAACGAGCCGGCCGCCCGTACCGTGGACGGATGGGACTGAACATCCAGATCGTCGTCGATTCCGCCAGCCCGCACGAACTGGCCGACTGGTGGGCCGAAACCCTGCAGTGGGCGGTGGAACCGCAGGACGCAGCCTTCATCCGCACAATGATCGAGCAGGGCTACGCCACCGAAAACCAGACTATGACGCACCGCGGGAACCTGGTGTGGAAGGACGGCGCCGCCATCCGGCCACCGGAAGAGATTGAGGCCAAGGATCCGCAGCGGCGCATCCTGTTCCAGACCGCACCCGAGGGAAAAACGGTGAAGAACCGGGTGCACTGGGACGTCCGGCTGGACGGCAGGGACAAGGATGAGGTGCGGCGCGAACTCGAGGCACGCGGGGCTTCCTTCCTTTGGTCTGCTCGGCAGGGACCGCATTCCTGGCACACCATGGCGGACCCCGAGGGCAACGAGTTCTGCATCAGCTAAGCACGATTACTAGACTTGGACGGTGAGCAACCAGATCCCCGCCCCGGTGTCCGACGTCTTCGATCCCACGCGCTGGCGGGTGGTCTCCGGCTTCGAGGACTTCCAGGACATGACCTACCACCGGCAGGTGGAGCGGGATTCCGACGGCGGCTGGGTACGTGACCTGCCAACGGTCCGGATCGCATTCAACCGGCCCGAGGTCCGCAACGCGTTCCGGCCGGGGACCGTTGACGAGCTCTACCGCGCCATGGACCACGCCCGGATGACCCCCGACGTGGCCACCGTGCTCCTCACCGGCAACGGCCCCTCCCCCAAGGACGGCGGCCACTCCTTCTGCTCCGGCGGCGACCAGCGGATCCGGGGCCGGGACGGCTACCGGTACGCCGACGGCGAGACCCAGGAAACCATCGACCCCGCCCGTGCAGGCAGGCTCCACATCCTTGAGGTCCAGCGGCTGATGCGCACCATGCCCAAGGTGGTCATCGCCGTCGTCAATGGCTGGGCGGCCGGCGGTGGCCACTCACTGCATGTCGTGTCAGACCTGACCATAGCGTCCCGGCAGCACGGCAAGTTCAAACAGACCGACGCCACGGTGGGAAGCTTTGACGCCGGCTACGGATCAGCGCTCCTGGCCCGGCAGGTGGGCCAGAAGACGGCCCGCGAGATTTTCTTCCTGGCCCGCGAATATTCCGCGGAAGACATGGTCCGCATGGGCGCGGTCAATGAGGCCGTTGACCACGAACGCCTGGAGGAGGTGGCACTGGAGTACGCCGCGGACATCGCACGGCAGTCCCCGCAGGCCATCCGCATGCTGAAGTTCGCGTTCAACCTGGCCGACGACGGACTGGCGGGCCAGCAGGTGTTCGCCGGCGAAGCCACCCGGCTGGCCTACATGACGGACGAAGCCGTGGAGGGCAAGGAGGCCTTCCTGCAAAAACGCGACCCCGACTGGTCACGCTTCCCGCACTACTTCTAAGGCAGGACGGCAATGAACAGCGAAGCCTCACCCAGGACGGGCCACGGCGGTCGGCTCAACATCGAACCGGCCCTGAAGGCCCTCGCGGCCGCCCTCCATGGCGAGGGCCCCGCCGTCGAACTGTCCGTGGGCCCGGACGGCGGCCTGATCGTTGGGCACGTCGAGACCCCCGGCTGTGACGACGCCGTGGCCGTGGTCCGCACGTCCGGGTCCACCGGGGCACCCAAGGCAACCCTGCTGACCGTGGAGTGCCTGGCGGCCTCCTCGATGGCCACCGCGCTGCGGCTCAAGGGCGAGGGCCAGTGGCTGCTGGCCCTGCCCGTCCAGTTCGTTGCCGGCATCCAGGTGCTGGTGCGGTCCCTCTTTGCCGGCACCCGGCCCTGGGTCATGGACATGTCCGGCGGCTTCACCCCGGAGGCCTTCACCGCGGCCGCGCTGGAACTGACGGACAAGATCCGGTTCACGTCCCTGGTCCCCACGCAGCTCCAGCGCCTCCTGGACCAGCCCTCCCCCGAGACGCTCGCCGTGCTGCGGCGCTTCAACGCGGTCCTGCTGGGTGGCGCGCCTGCGTCCCCGGCCCTGCTGGCCGCCGCCCGCGATGCCGGAGTCCGGGTGGTCACCACGTACGGATCCGCGGAAACGTCCGGCGGCTGCGTGTACGACGGCTACCCTCTGGAAGGCGTCTCCGTCCGGGTGGCTAAAGACGGCCGCATCCTGCTGGGCGGGGACACCGTGGCCGCAGGGTACATCGAAGCCCCTGATGAAGAGACCGGGACGTTCTTCGAAGAGGACGGCGTGCGCTGGTACCGCACCAGCGACCTCGGCTCGATCGACGACGACGGCCGGCTCACCGTGCTGGGCCGGGCCGACGACGTCATCATCACCGGCGGCGTCAAGGTTTCCGCCGGTCACGTGCAGGAGCGGCTGGAACAGGACGACGCCGTCGCGGCGGCGTTCGTGGCCGGGGTCCCCTCCGCCGAATGGGGCCAGGCGGTGGCGGCCTACGTGGCGCTGGCACCCGGCCGTGGAGCCGCCGCTGAAGCCGGACCCGGGCAGGAGGCAGGGGATCCCGCCGTCGCCCTTCAACAGCGCTGGCAGCAGGAGCTGGGGGTGCTGGCGCCCAAAACGGTCCGCACCGCGCCGGCGCTGCGGATGTTGCCGAACGGAAAGCCGGACCGGCTCGCCATGACCGCCGAACTCAGCACGCAGCACGGAGGAAAGTAGAGTGGACCTGCACCACCGCGGCGGGTGCGCACGTTCCATCCAGCCGTCTTACCGAAACAACACGAGGTACTAACCGTGGCAACAGCCGCCCAATGGATCCAAGGCGCCCGACTCCGGACGCTGCCGGCAGCGATCGCGCCGGTGCTGATCGGCACTGCCGCAGCCTATGAGATGGGCTCGTTCCTCCTGCCCAACGCCATCCTCGCTGCGCTGGTGGCGCTCCTGCTGCAGGTGGGCGTGAACTTCGCCAACGACTACTCGGACGGCATCCGCGGTACCGATGACGACCGGGTAGGCCCCCTGCGGCTGGTGGGCTCCGGCGCCGCCAAGCCGGAACACGTCAAGTGGGCGGCGTTCGGAACGTTCGCGCTGGCCATGGTGTTCGGCCTGGTCCTGGTGGTCCTCACCCAGGCCTGGTGGCTGATCCTGGTGGGCCTGGGCTGCGTCATGGCGGCGTGGGGCTACACGGGCGGCAAGAACCCTTACGGCTACATGGGGCTCGGCGACCTGTTCGTGTTCGTCTTCTTCGGCCTGGTGGCCACCCTGGGCACCACCTACACCCAGGCCGGGCACATCAGCCTTTCCGCGGTCATCGGGGCCATCGGTACCGGGCTGATCGCCACTGCGCTGCTGATGGCCAACAACGTACGGGACATTCCCACGGACATGCAGGCGGGCAAAAAGACCCTGGCCGTGCGCCTTGGCGACAAGCACGCGCGCGAAAGCTACGTCCTGATGCTCGCCGTCGCGATCCTGCTGGTGGTCATCCTGGCACCGGGTCGGCCGTGGATCCTGATTGTGCTGCTGCTCATTCCGGCCTGCCTGATGCCGGCGTGGCTGATGATCAACGGCCGCAAGCGCAAGAGCCTGATCCCGGTGCTGAAGCAGACCGGCCTGATCAACCTCGGCTACAGCGTGCTGTTCTCACTGGGATTGATCCTCAGCCACGGGTTCTAGTTCTTCTTGCTGCTGCCCTTGGCGTTGTTGATGGTGATGTCCGGGTTGGCGTCCAGCAGGGCGTCCTCGGCGTTGGCGTCCTGGACCTCTCCGGCGGAGCGCAGCGGCTTGGCCTTCCCCGAGAACCGGTGCTGCAGGGCTGCGGAGGCGGCGTCGCGCTGCTTCTGGAAGAAGAGGTAGCTGATGGCGAAGGCAATGAGCGCGGCGCAGACGACGGCCATTAGCGCCCCGACCTGCAGGAGCATGAACAGGACGAACAGGGGCAGGAAGATCGCCAGGCGGATCAGGGAATATTTCAAAAAGGCCACTATTCAAGTTTAGCCGCCCCGGCCCGCGGCCCCTGCGCGTCCTGACGATAGACTTGATGGCATGCTCTTCCGTGTGGCTTTGGCCGTCGCAGTCCTCGTCATCTTTGTGTATGGCCTGGTGGACGTGATCCGCACTGAAGGCCGCCTGACCCGCGGGATTTCGAAACCCGCGTGGATCATCGTCCAAATTGTCCTGCCCGTCCTTGGTGCCCTCCTGTGGCTGCTGATCGGCCGGCCGCGGGGCTCTGCGCAGCCGCGGCCCAGCTACCCGCACCCCACCGCTCCGGATGATGACCCGGAATTCCTCCGCAACCTTGAGGCACGCCGCCGCAGCCAGGCTGAGGCCGATCGCCTCAGGAAACTCCGCGACGACCTCGAATCCAAGGCCAAGGAGGACGGCGGGAAGCACCAGCACGGCACCGACGAACACGATGCCGACGGACTGAAATAGCGCTGATGGCGTCCCCAGCCGGCGGCGAAGAACGGCGCCTGTCCGCTCCCCCACCAAGGCCCGGCCTGTCCCACTCCGCCCCACCGCCCATCCCGGCCAGCCCCGCGTTGCCGCGGACCGTCCGTGCCGCCCGCTCGCTCTGGCTCTTCAGCTTTGCCGCCGGACTGGCCGTCCTGCTGGGGTCCTTGGCAGCCCGGGACTCGAACCTGCGGCGGCTTCGCGGGGTGGTGGCGGACATGGCCGCAGGCCGCGACGCCGATTCGGTTGGAACCGCGGCGGACATAGTGTTCTGGGGCAGCATCGTTGCCCTGCTCCTGGTGACGGTGCTTGAGGCTGCTGTCCTGGCCGCCGTGCTGGGCCGCAGGGCATGGGCACGCTGGACATTGATTCCGCTGCTGGCCAGCCATCTCCTTGTCCTTTTTCTGGCGTCCGCCTTCCTGGTCCCCGCCGGTGCCGCCGGCAGCTACGTCGTGATGCTTTGGGGCGCCGGAGTGGTCCTGGCCCTCGCAGGGCTGGTGCTCCTGTTCCTTCCCCCTGCCGGAACCTGGCTCAAGGGCGGGCGCGGCCGGGCCTGAGCGCGGGCCCCTAGGCTGACTGCGGCTGCCGGGCCGTGCCGGTTTCGCTGCCGGTGCAATCCGCCAGGACGCCCTCGCAGCTGCGGATCACCACCCTGCAGGCTTCCACGGCCGACCGCGCAGTCAAGGGATTTTCGGACACCCTGCGCCAGCGGGCCAGCACGCAGCGCGCCTCGGCGGCAAGCGCCTCCGGACCCGTGCCGGACGCCACGCCCAGCCGCTGCGATGCTTCGGCGCCCAGGCCCCCGATAAGCCGTTCGGCTTCCGCCGCAAGCTCCGGGGCCAATTCCACTCCCGACGTCCGCAGCGCGGCCAGCAACCGCAGCTCGCGGAATTCGTGCGCGTTGGCCTGCAGCCGCTCCAGGGACTCCGCCAGGCGTTCGGTCCCCTCCCGGGGCCGGCCGGCCAGCAGGCTTTCCACCGCTGCCAGCGCTGTCCTGGCCTTCAGTGCCTCTGCCCTCGCCAGAAACTGACGGTCCAGCAGCTCCAGCAACGGGTCCAGCCCGCTGCGCCTGGCCAGTTCGTGGGCCAGCGGGGTCGGGTCGCCAAACCCGTTGCGGACCAGGACCACAGCCAGCCGGATGCCAAAGAGTCCGTAGCGTTCCAGCAGTGACGCACGGGCCTCTTCGGTCAGTTCCCGCGGTTCCGCCGAGCGGCGGAACCTGTCGGCCGAAAGCAGCATCCTCTCGCGGGCAGTTCGATCAATGGTGGCAAGGAGCCGGAGGGCCTCGAAGTCCGCCTGGCGCAGGGTGCGGGCGCTTTGGGCCAGGAGCCCAGCCACAGGGACGACGCCGAGCGCGAGCTTGCGGAGGTTGGGGTCCCGGCTGTACCGTTCCGCGATGGCACCGGCGGACAGCAGCGAGTCGATTCGTCCGGCTCCCACTTCGTCCGCCCGCGACAAAACTGCAATCGCATTAACGGTGCCAGAGCGACCGGCGGCTGTGTCGCGGAAGGACTCCAGGAACCGGATGTCGGATGCGTGCAGGTGCCGCAGGAGGTAGACCACGGCATCAGCTTCCGACGCCGAATCCTCCGGAGTGAGGAACCTGACCGACCGTGCGGACACCTCCTGGGAGAGGGAGGCGATCCCGGGGGTGTCGATCAGGGTTATGGCCTGCAGGGCCGGCGAGGGCCATTCGACGTCGAGGCGCTCCACCTCGTCCGCCCGCGCACCGTCGAGGACGAAGACCAGGCGGCCGTCTGCGCGCTTCAGGGGAAGGTTACGGGGCTCGCCCACAACAGGGTGCAAGGTGATGCGCGGTGTGTGGCCATACCGGTACCAGGTGACAATCCGGGTACATTCGCCGGTGTCGGTTGGCGCGATTTCCTCGCCGATGATGGCGTTCAGCAGGGTGGATTTTCCTGCCTTCACCATTCCCGCAATGGCAATCCTCAACGGCTCGGCCAACCGCTGCGCATGGCCCTGCAGCGCCTGGATGGCGGGCGGGTCATCGGCATACACCTCGAGTGCCTCGCGGATCAGGCCTGCGGCTCCGGCCGTGGTGGACGCCGTCATCCCACCCCCGCCGCAGAACGGGCACCGGAGGCGGAAACTTCGGCAGACACCGCTTCCGCGGCGCGGTGCAGGGCATCCACCTTTTTGAGTTCAGCCTTGATGTCCTGAATGCGGCCCTCCCTTTCCTGGGCGTAGGAATTGGCTGCCTTCTGGGCTGCTGCCACCGAATCCGACAGGGACCGGTGGTATTCGTCGGCGATCTCGGTGAAGTGGTCCCGGATGGTGCGCTGCACCAGGCGCAGCCTGTCCTTCAACTGCTTTCCCACCTGGAACGTCACATCGTCCAGCTGCCGCCTGACCAGCGCCTTGGCCTCCCCCTGCCGCCGCTTCAGCCGCGTTTCCTTGTCCTCCCGGTAGGCCTTGCGTCCCAGCAGCAGCCCGGCGCCCACCGAGAGCGGATTGATCAGGGCCATCCCGAAAATGCCGGTCAGCAGCCCAAACATCAGGACGCCTCCGTAGGACCCGCGCATACCGATGAGGACCTTTTGGATGGGGTTCACGCGGCCAGGGTCCAGCGCCGGCATCTGGTCCACCGGGTCCAGCGCGTCCCCGGACTCCGCCACATGCAGGACGGGCAGGGCCACCTCGTCGGCGGCAAAGTGTTCGGCCACCTGCGCCGCCAGCCATTGGGACCGCTCGCTGGTCCAGACGAACGTGTCCGAAACCGCTGCGGCAACGCATTCCTCAAGCCACTGGGAGAATTGCGTCCAGACCGGCCCCGGGTCGCCCTGGTCGATGGCCGTCTCGGCTTCCCTCTGGATCCGGCGCAGGCGGTCGCGGAGATCGTATTCCATGTCGGCGATGAGGTCGTTGATGCCATCGCTGAGCGTCAGCTGCCACCTTGCCGAGCGCTTCCGCAGTTCGTCCGCCTCCGTCTTGGCCTGTTCCAGGGCTGCGAGCATCTGCGGGGTGCCGCGGGGGTTCTCCAGCGCCTCAAGCTCGGACTGCAGGGACAGACGGAGGTTCTCGGTGACGGAGAGCAGGTCCTGGCTGACGGAGCGCCGCTGGATGCGCTGGGCCTTTCCCACGATCTCATTGCGCAAGTGGGCCACCAGGTCCGGGAAACCGGATTCACTGTTGAGCTCGGCGTCCTGGAGCCGTGAAGCCTCCAGGCGGAGGTCGGCCGACAACGGGAACAGCGGGATGTCAGGTGCCACCTGCTCCAGGTGGGCCCTGTCCAGCTCCTCGACGCGCCGCCAGTCCGGGTAGAGGTCTGTCTTGGACAGGACCGCGGCCACGCTGGGGGTAATGCGCATGGCCTGGCGCAGGAACCGCAGCTCCGGTTCCGTGTACTCCTGGGATGCGTCCGAGACCAGCAGCATGGCGTCCGCGGTGGGCAGGGCGGTGAGGGTGGTCAGGGTGTGGGCCGAGCCCATGCCGCCAACGCCCGGGGAATCGATGATGGTGAGGCCGCCGGTCAGGATGCGACGGGGCAGGCAGACTTCGGCTGCCGTGAGGTTGCGGCTGTTTCCCGGGTTGCCCTGCTCGGAGACAAGGGCCGGCAGGTCGGAAAGTTCGATGGGACGGCGCTCCACGCCGTCCTCCGCGGCCAGGCCGTGCGCGTCCCCGGCAGGGGTGTCCGTCGCGGGGACCAGGACGGCGGCCGAAGCCGGTTCGCCGTAGCGGACGATGGTGGGCAGGGAAGTGGCGATGTCGTCGTCCACCGGGCAGACCGGAGCGTTGACCAGGGCGTTAATGAGCTTGCTCTTGCCCTGTTTGAACTCCCCCACCACAATGACCCTGATGCTGGGGTCCTGCAGCCGGGCCATTGCCTGCTCCAGCCTTCGGCGGAGGTCAGCGCGGTCCCCGTCGCCCACCAGCTGGAGCCCCTGTTCCAGGAGCTTCACCAGCTGTCCGGCTGTCATGGGCCCCGGTGGCCTTGCCGGTCCTGCCTCTGCCACAGCGTGTCCCCCTGCCCAGTGCCCGCCCGCGCGGCGGTTCGCCTTACGGAACTAGCGTGTTACAGCGCGGTGGAGTCGTCAACCACTGCATCATCGATGGCCGCATGGTTGTCCGGGTCCACATCAGTGTGCGTGGAGCTGTCCTCCGTGAAATCGAGTTGGTTGTCGGCGGCCACCAGGCTGTCCTCCGCGAGGCTCGTGGCCGGGTTGTCCTGGAAGGCGTCGTCCGCGTGGACTTCCACTGCCGTGGCCATGGAACTGTCCTGGTTGAAGGAATCGTCCACATCCACGGCACTGTTCGTGGAATTGTCGTTGAACGAGTTCCTGGCGTCGAGGTCCATGTCGGTACTGACGGAATGGTCCGAATAGTCCGGGTGGTAGGAATTGTCCGGGCTGTCGTTAAAGGAATCGTCCACGTCCAGGTCGAGGTCAGTATTGAAGGAGCCGGAGATGTCCGTCTCCTCGGTGCCGATGCTGACGTCACCGCCGGCATGGACGGAGTTGTCCGTGGAGCTATCGGTCGAATGGTCGGTGTTGTAGGAATCCCTGACGTTGTTGGAGTCCCGGACAGCGGCGTCGTCACCGGCGGCGACGGCACGGTCGCCGGAAGCCACCGCGGCGTGGTTGTCGAACCACTGCTCCACGTCCCCATCCGCCCAGATGTTCTGGTTGACGGACTGGTCCGTAATGGTATCCCGGTCGTCCAGCATGGTGGTCTGGGTGGTGTAGGAGAAGTGGTTCACCACGTTTTGGAGCTGCTGGACCGCATGGGCGTGGTCATCGTGGTCGTAGTTGGCGCCGCCATAGCCGGCAGCCATCCCGCCGGCGTGGATGGCCGGGGCGTTTCCGGCGTGTGTGGCGGGAGCACCTGCGGACCCGTGCCACACGCTGCCGGCGTTTCCCCGGACGAAGGAGAGGGCATTGAGGGTGATGGGCGCATAGTCGAGGACGACTGGCATCGCGGCGTCAACGTCGGCCGAGCACACGTTGGCCAGCCCGTGTTCCTCAAGCGCCCTTTCCGGGTTATCCAGGAACGCCTGGACCGCTTCCCGGTCCCCAAAAAGTTGCATGAGGAACTGGACAAGGTCATTTGCGAGCGTTGGCATATGCGTGGTCCTCACATCTTCATTGAGTTGTGGATCATCCGGTGAACGTATCCGAGTGTTTCCAACCTAGATACGTCGCCGGGGACAGGGCATCGGGCGCATCCCCCCTACCCGCGAATGCCGTTCCGGGGCGCCAGCACCTCCGCGCGTAGGGGTATTAGGGTTATTCCTGCTGTGGATTCAACTGCTGGGAATGCTCCACGCCAAGGGACAGGCGGAGGCGGGCCAGCAGGTCTGACCTGTTTTCCGCCCCCAGCCGGCGCCGGATCCTGGCGATGTGGTGCTCCGCCGTCCTGGGCGAGATGTAGATCGCCTCGCCGATCTCCCGGTACGTCTTGCCTTCAAGCACCAGCCTGGCCACTTCCTTTTCGCGCTCGCTCAAACCGGACGCGTCCGGCTGGGCCCCTTTGCCTCCGTTGTCGGCACCGGTGCCGGCCTGCACTTCCGCTGCCCCAGACGCTCCGCCGGCGGGGCTCCCCTGCGGATGAAGGTCCCGGGCGCACGAGAGCAGGCGCATCATGTCGCGCCGCTCCTCCGCACGGGCTGCGGCATGGCCGGCGAGCCGGGCACCCTCCCATGGCATTCCCACCGCACCGAGCAGCCTTGCCGCGCCCTCCACCTCCGCGGTCCGGAAGCGGCCGGCCAGCACGGAGACCCAGGCCTTGCCTGCCGTGGCGAGTACGGCAGCGAGCTGGCTGTGGGTAGACGCCCGTGCCAATGCTGTTGCGTGCGGGGCGAGATCGGCCGGGCTTTCGCTCAGCAATGCAGCCTGCACGGCGGACCAGTGCAGGGGAACGGCCCACAGAGCAGGGCCGCCCAAGCGCCCCAACAGCTTCCAGGCGTCCTCCAGGTACTGCGCCACGCGGCGCGTCTCACGCAGCCTGGCGGCTGCGATCAGCAGTTCCCCCCACGGCAGCAGGTTGTACAGGTCCACTGATGTGTGGAGCATGGCTTCGCGCGCCCGTTCCCATGCCCTGATGAGCTCGGGGACGTCGCCGTTCCTGCGGGCAAGGCCCACTTCCAGGGCCGCGCTCATGAACTCATCGCGCGGGACCAGCGGCCAATGGTTTGCTTTGGCTGCTTCCGTGGCCGCCAGCCGGGCGTCCTCCAGTTTGTCCTGCATCATGGCTGCCCAGGCCTGGAGCAGCAGGAGCCGGGGCTGGGCAGTATGGCCGCCCTGCCCGGCCGCCGCGGCTGCCCGGCAGACGGTTTCGGCCAGGTGCGGTTCCCCGCTGTGCAGGGCCAGCAGGGCCGCCAGCGCGGCGGGCGTTTCGGGCAGCGGAAGGGCTGTGCCTGCAGAGTTCAGCATGTCCGAGGCGTGGATCAGGATGGGGATGCCCTGGTGCGGTTTGTCTCCCAGGGATGCGAGGATTCCCTGGCCGGTCTGCACCAGGGCGGCCGCGAGGAGCGTTGGCGAGGCCGCAGGAGCCTCAGGCCTGAAGAAGGCCTCCGCCGCTGCCCGGTCGCCGGCGCCGATCATGGCGACGGCAGCGAGCGGGGCGGAGGGTCCCACCCGTCCCGGGCCCAGCCAGCTGTACACGTCCGCGCCCCGGGCCAGCATGCCGCGCTGAGCCCAAACGGCAGCAGCGACGTCGGCTCCGCGGCGCACGTCCGGCGGATCCGGGCTGACCAGGAGGGCATCGATGATGCGGGCCGCTGCGTCGAGTTCCCCGTCACCAGCGGCGGCCTGGGCGCGCCGGGCTGCCAAGGCAAGCGGATCGGAGCCTGCCAGGAGTGCTTCCTCGTAGAGTTGCGATGCAAGGCGGGGGTCGGTTTCGAGCATGGCGTCCGCCGCCTGCTCCAGTTCCGCAGCCACCCGGGGATCCGCCAGGCCGCCCCTGGCCAACTCGCGGGCCAGGTTGCCAAGTGGTTGGCCCGCGGACGCGAAAACCGTCACCAGCTCGCGCTGGAGCGCGTGGACTTTGGCGGTGGGCGCGGCGCTCAGCAGCGCGTGCTGGGCGGTCCCTACCACCGTGCCGTCCGGTGTCAGCAGCCCGGCCGCTTCGGCGCGGTCCACCAGGGAATCGAGGTCCTCCACGGTGCCACTCATCAACTTGTGCTGGAGGTCCGCGGGCAACGGGCCGGGCAGGGCGAAGCCAACCGAGAGCGCCAGCAGCAGCTCCCGCAGGGCAGCGTTCGCGCCTTTCAGCTGTTTGGCCATCAACTCCGCCACATGGGGTGGGTGCCCCTGGTGGTCCGGTGCGGTGTGCAGTGGTACGGGCCGCTCTGCCCGCTGCAGGTTTCCATCCATGTCAGGCCCCCGGTGAGGTGGTCGAGGCTGTTGCGACGGCAGTTTCACTGGGACTGGTGGTGGCGTCCTCCGGAGTGGGTGACGGTGCAACGGCCGGGGTGGGCGTCAGGTCAGCCGTAGGGGAAACGACGGGATCACCTGTCGGGTCCGGGGCCGCCATGGTGGTGGGCACCGCGGTGGGGGTCGTTTCCCCGGTGCCGGGGGACGACGTGCCGGGATCAGGGGTAGGGGTGCCGGAACCCGACGGTTCGCCGGTGCCTCTGGGCGACGGCGTGCCCGGGTCCGTCGTTGTTGGCTGGGTGGTGTCCGTGGGGCTGGGCGTCGTAGGGTCCGGCGACGCCGTGTCAACGGGGGCGGGGCCTGTTGGGACGGCCTCGGCGGTGCCCGGCGGCATTGCCGGACCCACGGTGGCCGAGTCGGGAATGATACCCGTCCCTGTTGCACCCGTGTTGGCTCCGGGGGGTGGATTCCCGCCGGCGGCTGCCGGGCCGCCCGGCTTTGCTCCGCCCACGGCCAGTTCACCTCCCGAGGCCTGCCGGGTGGTCGGTGAGGCGGATACGTCAAGTCCGGGTACCTGCCCGATTGGCTTCCGGACACTCGCTTCGATGCCTGCCAGTGGCTGGGGCGCATCCACCGTTGGTGTTGCCCCTGCACCCGGAGTTGCCTGGCCGGTGGAGCCGCCCTCCGTGCTCGCGCCGGCCTGCGGCACGAACATGGCGGTCAGGCTTCCAAAGCCGTCGGGACTTTGCGCGGCAGTTGCCGTGAGGACCGTCAGGAGCGCAGCCGCCGCGGCGACGGCAGTGATGCGGACGGTGGGTTTCGGTGCATGGGCTCCCCTTCCACCGTGCCACTCACGCCGGCCGGCGCCCTGCCCAGGCCCGGCTCCCGCCGTCGCATATTTGCGGGACCAGCTGGGCATCGCCGGTCCGGTCGGGGCGGGTGGCACGGCCGGGGGTACGACGACGGCCGGCGCCCCTTCGCTGCGCGCATCAGTCCCTGCCGCAAGGGTTTTCTTGGCTTCAGTTCCCGCCGGTGCCGCCGCTTCCAGGGCTGCTGCGGTATGGGCCAGTAGCGCCGCCACGGCCGCCCCCAGGCAGATGGAGGACTTGGGGTCCGCGTCCACTGCAATGGGCCGGTCCAGCTCCTCTGAGACCACCTGGGCCACCAGCGGGATCCGCGACGAACCGCCGATCAGCAGCACCGTCGACAGGTCCGCCGGCGCAAGGTGGAGCTGGGCCAGGGAGTGTTCGAGCGCATCCACCGTTTCCCGCACGGGCTCTTCGATCAGGGCCTCAAACTCTGAACGGACCAGGCGGACCTGCTGCTGCACGCCCGGCAGGAGCACCGGAATGCTTGCCTCGCTGTCCGCAGACAGGGCTTCCTTGGCTTCCACGCATTCGCGCCGGAGCCGGGCCAGGGCGCCGAGGACCGCGGGATCGGTGGCATCAAGGTCCGCCAGGGCATTGCCGGTATGGGCGGCGACGTAGCTGAATACCGCAGCGTCGAAATCGGCGCCGCCGAGGTCTTCAATGCCCTCGGGGCGGCCAAGCAGTTCGAAGCGGCTGGTGCCGACCTTCCTAAGGACGGCGGTGTCGAAGGTGCCCCCGCCGAGGTCGTACACGGCGATGGTGCTGCCTTCCTCCACGCGCACCTGGGATGCGTAGTGCAGTGCGGCGGCCTCGGGTTCGGGGAGGAGGGTCACGTTCTGCACGCCGTGGGCGGTGAGGGCCTCGCGGATCACGGACAGCCGGTGGCTGCCCCAGGCGGCCGGGTGGGTCAGGTAGACGGCCGACGCCGGACCGCCCTCGCGTTCTGCGGCCCGGTCTGCAACCCAACGGGCGACGGTGGCGAAGACGTCCTCCGGCTGCAGTGACAGGGTGCCAAGGATGATGGGCACGTCGTCGCCGATGCGGCGTTTGAATTCACGGGCAACGCGTTCCGGCGAGTCCAGTCCGCGGCGTTCCGCAGCCTCGCCCACCAGGACGGTGCCTTCCTCCGGGAAGTAGACCACGGAGGGGATGGAAGCTCCACGCGCGCCCAGGGGCAGGCACTCGGGCACAGCGGAAGGACCTTGGTGAAAGCGAACCACGGCGGCTGCCGTGAAACTGGTCCCGACGTCTACGGCGAGTGCGTAGCTCATTGTTACCTCGGAAGGCTGGCCGTCCACATGCAAGCTTCATCACAGTGAACGTCACCAACGTAGCATTCCGAGGGACCCGGGGACAGCCCTGTTGCTACATCGAATGGTTATTTGGCGGGCAGGTGCCGCGTTGTGCGTGGTTTCCCGGTCGCTGCCGGCCGGGAAGGCCCTCCTAGAGGCCGGAGTAGGAGTGGAGCCCGTTGAACAAGGTGTTCACGATGGTGAAGTTGAAGATCACGCAGAAGTAGCCCACGATCGAGAGCCAGGCGGCGCGGGTACCGGTCCAGCCGCGCGTGGCACGCGCGTGCAGGTATCCGGCGTAGACAACCCAGATCACGAACGTCCACACCTCTTTGGTGTCCCAGCCCCAGAACCGGCCCCAGGCTTTTTCGGCCCAGATGGCACCGAACATGAGGGTGAAGGTCCAGCCAATGAAGGCGATGGCGTTGATCCGGTAGGACAGGTTCTCAAGGCTCAGTGCCGAGGGCACCAGGCGCATGAAACCAAGTTTGTCGGTCCCGCCGGCGGCAACGGTCTTCTGCCGGTGGGACTGGACCAGCTGCAGTGCCGACATCGCGAACGTCAGGGTGAAAAGGGCCGAGGAAAGCACGGCGATGGAAACGTGGATGACCAGCCAGTAGCTCTGCAGGGCGGGAACAAGGTGGCCGACGGGGGTCCAGAAAGCCACCGAGGCGGCCACCATCATGATGATCACCAGGCCCACCACGAAAGTGCCCAGGAAGCGCAGGTCGCGGCGGATGAGCGAGAGCAGGAATACGGCCGCCACCAGGAAGGCGCCGGTGGTGAGGAATTCGTACATGTTGCCCCATGGCACGCGCCCGGCTCCCAGCGCCCTGGTGACCACGCCGGCGGCATGGATCAGGACTGCCAGGGTGGTCAGGGCCACGGCGACCCGCGCCGGAACGCGGCGTTCCGCGGCATACTTCATGTCGCCGCCCGCCGTCACGATGCCATCCGTTCCTGCGCCGCCGGCCTTGGCAGTGGACGACGACGGGCGCTCGGCACGGTCGGCCGGCCCGCTCAGGCGGCCCCCGGCAGATCCCGTGGCAACGCCGGCTCCCACGGGAACCCTGGCGGCGGTCCCGGCCTGGGCTGCCTTGAGGTCCACGGCGCGCAGGGCCTTGCTGCTCTTGGCCAGGTCCCAGGCGAAGGCGATGAAGGCCACCGTATAGGTGCCCGCCGCCAGCAGCATGAAGAGTTCGCTGTACTGGCCCATGGTTTCGTTGATTCCAAATGGCATTACTGGTCCTTTTTGGGCCCGGTGGGGCCTGCTGGGGTGCTGACGGAGCCTGCGACATTATCGCCTGCCCGGCTGGGAGTTTGCTGGGACGGGGCGGCGCCTGCGGAAGCGGTATCCCCAGGGGCCGCCTCGTCAGGCAATTGCCACTCTGCGGTGAAGAGTTTCCGCAGCGCTGCTGCCTCGCCGGCCAGGCGGTGGTCCTCACCGCGGGCCAGGAGCCCGTATTCCACCATGGTGCGGCCGTCGGCGGCGGTGCCGGTGCGTACCCAGACGCGCCGGCGGTTGACGTAGAGCGAGAGGATCAGGCCTGCCACGGCCAGCAGCGCGAAGACAAGGGCGGACAGCTGCCCGGGATTGTGGTGGATGTCCACGCCGATGTACCGCTTGACGCCGTCGAAGCTGATGCTGCCCTTGCCGTCGGGCAGCGTGTAGGTGGAGCCCGGTGCCAGCGTAATGCCGCCGGCAGCCAGGTTCCGGGCGTTAAGCGGGGTCAGGTTCTTGACATCCAGTTCGAAGACGTTCTGCGGGGCACCCTTGTTCAGGCCCAGGTCGCCGTAGTACGAGTTCAGGGTCAGCTGCGGGTTGAACAGCTCGGGGTCGGCGCTGAAGGAGACATTCTTGTCCGTGACGAACGCGGTGGGGAGGAAGAAGCCCACGAAGCCCAGCTGGTCCGGCTGGGCGTCAGGGACCTTGATCACTACGGAGGAGTAGTAGTTCTCGCCCTGCAGCTTTGCGACCACCGGGCCCTGCATGGCCACGTTGCCCGCTCCGTCCCGGATAGTCACCACCGGGGCGTAACCGTTGCCGGTGAGGTAGATGCTGGTGCCTCCCAGGCTCACGGGGTCGTTGACCTTCAGGGTCTCCTGCTTGGGCGGAGCGTCCGGGTTTTCCTTGGTGGTTACCGTGGCGGCAAAGTCGATGGGCTGGCCGAACTTGCCCTTGGATTCACGGTCGAACGTGATGTTGAACTTGTCCAGCTGCAGCGAGTAGGGCTGGAGCTGGCTGGGCTGGAAGTTGGTTCCCGGGTTGAACTGGTCGTAGCCCACCAGGGTGTTCACGAACGTGTCGCCTTCGACCAGGATGCGCTGGCCGCTGTACCCGAACAGGCCGCCGGCTGCCACGGACACCAGCACGCCGATGAGCGAGGTGTGGAAGACCAGGTTGCCCACTTCCTTCATGAAGCCGCGTTCGGCACCCAGGGACGGAAGGGCGCCGTCGGCATCCCTGACCTCCACCCGGTAGCCGCGTTTCCGCAGCACCCGGGCCGCGCCGTTGATGGCGTCCGACGACGGGATGGCAGCACCGGAGGGGATCACCAGGGTGCCGTATTCGGGCAGCCGGGAGAGGCGCTGCGGGGTCCGCGGCGGCTGGGAGCGCATGGCCTTGTAGTGGGCGATGGCGCGGGGTACCACACAGCCGATCAGGGAGATGAACAGCAGCAGGTAGATCGCCGAGAACCAGGCCGAGGAGTAGACGTCGTAGAGCTGCAGGGAGTCCAGCAGCTTGCCGTAGTCAGGGTGGTCCTTGATGTACTGGGTTACCACCGCCGGGTTTGCCGGGCGTTGCGGGAACAGTGATCCCGGGACCGCGGCCACGGCCAGGAGCAGCAGCAGGAACAGCGCGGTGCGCATGCTGGTCAGCTGGGTCCAGGCCCACCGCAGCATGCCCTTGGGTCCCAGGGCCGGAAGGGCGGCCTGGGCTTTCGCCTCTGCCACAGGGGCGGATTGCTTCTTCTTTACGTTCACACGCTCGCTCATCAGATCGGCAACTTCACATCGGTTTGGAACCAGTACTGCAGCCCGGTCACCCAGGCACCCCACACCCCGGTGGCCATCAAAATCCCGAGCACCACCAGGATCCCGCCGCCGGTCCGCTGGATGGCCACGCGGTGCTTCCGGAAGAACGCCATGACGCCCATCCCCCGGCGCAGGGCCAGGGCGATCAGCAGGAACGGGATGCCAAGTCCCAGGCTGTAGACAAAGGCCAGGAAAGCCCCCTTGGCCGCAGAGGATCCGCCGGAGAGGCTGAGCAGCTGCACTGCGGAGTAGGTGGGGCCGATGCACGGGGCCCAGCCCAGGCCGAAGGTCAGGCCCAGCAGTGGCGCTCCCCAGAGCCCGGCGGGCGGCTTGGCGTGGATCTTCGCGTCACGCTGCAGCCAGCTGAAACCGCCCATGAAGACGATCCCCATGATGATGACCAGGACGCCCAGGAGCTGGGTGATCCAGGCATTCTGGCTGCCCGTAATCAGCGTGCCCAGCTGGCCGAATGCACCGCCCAGCAGGACGAAGATCGCGGAGAAGCCCAGGACGAACAACCCAATGCCCGCAAGCATCCGCCCGCGTTTCTGCTTCTGCAGGTCCACGCCGCTCAGGCCGGTCACGTAGCCCAGGTATCCGGGAACCAGGGGAAGGACGCACGGCGAAAGGAAGGACACCAGTCCTGCCAGCAGGGCCACCGGAATGGCGAGCAGGAGGGAGCCGCTGAGGATGGCTTCGGCGAAGGGGCTGTTCACGGTCCCGGCCCGTCCCTATTCCGCCACGGCGGCGGTGATGAGGGCTTTCAGGGTGCCCTTCTCGATTTCCCCGAGGACGCGGGAGGCCACGCGGCCCTGCTTGTCCAGCACCAGCGTGGTGGGTACGGCGCCGGGCGGGACCAGGCCCGACACGGAGAGCAGGACGCTGCCGTCCTTGTCGTCAAAGCTGGGGTAGGTCAGGTTGAAGGTCTTCTCGAACGCTTCGGCCGTGGGCTTCTCGTCCCGGAGGTTGACGCCGAAGAACTGCACGCCCTGGTCCTTGAACTCCTGGTGCAGCTCCTCCAGGAGCGGCGCCTCCACGCGGCACGGCGCGCAGGCGGCGAACCAGAAGTTCAGGACGCTGACCTTGCCCTGGAAGTCTGCGGGGGTCACGGCGGCGCCGCTGAAAAGCGCTCCCTGGATCTGCACGGCTTCCTTGCGGTCCCCGGCGGCGAACTCGGTTACGGAGCCGTCGCCGGCAACATAGTTCTTGTTGTCGCCGGCCTTGGCCTGCTTGGCCAGGGCATCCTCCTGTGCGCAGCCGGACAGGCCAAGGGTCAGCGCGGTCAGGGCCATGCCGCCTGCCGAGAGCAGGCTCCGGCGCGAGGGAAGGTTGTTGTTGCTCACTGCTAGGCTCCAGGGGTGCTGGCGGCACCGGGAAGAAGGGACGCCGCAGGCTCGCTGTACTCGACCCGCAAAAGCGAGCCGTCGTCGTCGAAAACCAGGGACGTAAGGGATGTCAGGGTGCACTCGCGCTTGCGCGGGTCGTGCCACAGCGGCCGGCCCTCCGCGCTCAGCCGTGCCGCCCAGATTGGAAGCTGGTGGCTGACGAGGATGGCCTCGGGGCCAGCGGCACCAAAGTCGCCGCCGGCCAGTTCGATGGCGCGCAGCCGTGCGTCCTGCACCGCAGCCGCCACTCTTGCCGCCTGCTCCTTGTACGGTTCGCCCCACGACGGGCGCAGCGGGTTGACCAGGCGAGGCCAGTGCTTTGGCCGGCGGAGTTCAGCCCTGGTGACCTTCATGCCCTCAAAGTAGTTTTCCGCTTCGATGATGCGCTGGTCGGTGTGGATCTGCAGGCGCAGCGCTTCCGACGTCGGCCGCGCGGTTTCCTGCGCACGGTCAAGCGGTGAGGCGGCCAGGTAGGTAATCCGGGCGCCGCGCTCGGCGCGCTGCCGGAAGTGCTCGGCCAGGGTCCGGGCCATCTCCTGCCCCAGCTCGGAGAGGTGGAATTCCGGGAGCCGTCCGTAGAGAACGCCGTCGGGATTGTGGACCTCGCCGTGGCGGAGCAGATGGACAGTGGCTTGGGGCATGTTTACCAGTTTCTCAAAGATGGCGTGCGATCCGAAATCTCCGGGACGCGCTTTCTACAAAGAGTAGAACTTAAGTTTCTGAAGAAATGTTCCGAAAGCGGGAACAAAACATGCAAACGCATGTTTATACTGGATGCAGCAAGATAGTTGAGGCTTCAACCGATGAAGATTCAACCGCAGGACCACAGCAGGCATTCACACCAAGGAGCAACATCATGGCACTTCCCGCAGACGTCACCACCGGCACCTGGACCCTCGACAACTCCCACAGCGAGATCGGCTTCACCGTCCGGCACGCCGGCATCAGCAAGGTCCGCGGCCAGTTCAAGGAAGCCGAGGCCACCCTGAGCCTCGCCGAGAACGTGGCCGACTCCAAGGTCAACGCCACCATCAAGACCGCCAGCTTCGACTCCGGCGACGCCAACCGCGACGGCCACGTCCGCGGCGAAGACTTCTTCGACGTCGAGAAGTTTCCGGAGATCTCCTTCGTTTCCAACGCGATCGTCCCCAAGGGCGACGCCTACGAGCTCCAGGGCGACCTCACCATCAAGGGTGTCACCCGCCCCGTGGCCCTCGAGACCGAGCTCCACGGCGTGGCCGTCGATCCGTTCGGCAACACCCGCGCCGGCCTGACCGCCGAGACCACCATCAGCCGCAAGGACTTCGGCCTTACCTGGAACGCCGTCCTCGAAGCCGGCGGCGTCCTGGTCAGCGACAAGGTTGCCATCAACCTGGAGCTTGCCTTCATCGCCCCCGCAGCATAACTTCCCCATCCGGGGCACCCCGGCACCAGGCCTTTCCCGGCCCGGCGCCGGGGTGCGCTGTTTAAAGGCGCCGTTCCAGGTCACAGTTCTGCGCGTGAATACCGCCCGCATCACCCACATCCCCGCCGCCGGGGGTACGGTGGAGCTAAGCCATGCTGGGGGGAAGGCTGAGGACCGAATCCCGGCAGCCCACCCGGATCCCGACCTGCAGAAGGAACGCCCATGAGTACTCCTCCCGTCCCGCCTCCCGCGCCCCAAGACCCCTATTCCGGCAATGCCCAGTCCGGCAGCCAGCAGCCCGGACCCGAGCAGCCGCGCTACGGCCAAAACGCGCCCCAGTACGGCCAGAACGCACCGCAGTACGGCCAGAACCAGCCCCAATACGGCTCGCAGCCCCCGGCAGCACCGCAGTACGGCCAGAATGCGCCGCAGTACGGTTCCCAATATGGCCAGAATGCTCCCCAGTACGGGCAGTCGCCGTATGGCCAGTCCCCGTACGGCCAATACCCCTCGGAGCAGCCCCAGCCGGCGGGAAGCAACGGCATCCCGCAACTGGTGAACATCTCGTTCTGGCTGCTGATCGCGTCCGCCGTGATCTTTGTCGTTTCCGTGCTCGCCGGCCTCACCCAGCTCGATGACCCACAGTTCCGTCAGGCTTTTGAGCAGCAGGTGAAAGCCAGCGGAGCGGCCGTTACGTATGACGACATCAAGAGCGTCATCGCCGGCACGCTGGTGGTCTTCGCGATCATCGGCGTCGCGCTCTACCTGCTGGTGGCGTTCTTTGTCCGCAAGGGCAAAAACTGGGCACGCATCCTCGGAACCGTGTTTGCAGCGCTCTCCGTTTTGGGCCTGTTCGGGGTCCCCACCTTCGGAACGCTCGGGACGGTCCTGGGCATCGCCGCCATTGTCCTGCTCTACCTCCCGGCCGCTGCCCCGTACTTCCGGAAACAGCAGCCGTTCGCCAACCCCTATTCCGGCGGTTTCGGCAACCCTTACGGGCGGTAACGCCTACGGCAGAACGCAGCGGTGGCCCGGGATGTCCAGCATCCCGGGCCACCGCTTTTAAACCGGGGCTCAGGCCGGCTGTCCCGGCGCCTGCGCTCGTTGGGCGTGATAGGCCAGGATCTGGAGCTCGGTGGCCATGTCCACTTTGCGGAGGTTCACTCCTTCAGGGACCTGCAGCATGACGGGAGCGAAGCTGAGCACGCTGTGCACACCGGCCGCCACCACCCGGTCGCAGATGCCCTGGGCCACCGCCGCGGGAAGTGCCAGCACCACCATGTTGGCCCCGGTGCGGTGGAGGACGGTCTCGAGGTCTGCCACGTCGCTGACCCGCAGCCAGCCCACCTCGTTGCCCACCACCATCTGGTCCGCGTCGAAAATGGCCACCACGTCGAAGCCCCGCGATTCGAAGCCGCCGTAGCGTGCCAGTGCTTTGCCCAGGTTTCCGGCTCCGACGATGGCCACTTTCCAGTCATGGGTCAGCCCCAGGGCCGCAGCGATGTGGCGGCTCAGGTACTGCACCTCATAGCCCACTCCCCTGGTCCCGTAGGACCCCACATGGGACAGGTCCTTGCGCAGCGTGGAGGAACTGACGCCGGAGGCTTCCGCGAGCGATTCCGACGAAACACGCTCAACCCCCTCGGCCAGCAACGTATTCAGGGCACGCAGGTATAGCGTCAACCGGGCCACGGCGGCGGGAGGAATCTGCTTGGCCGGTGAGCCCGCGGCATCCGGCACGTCCGGCACAGGCTGGGGGGTTGAATCCAAGGACGTCATTCGCATCCCCCTACTTGGCCATGGCGCGCCGCAGGACGCGTTCCAGCCGGGCTTCGTCGATTTTCCAAAAGTCGCGCTGCACCCCGTCCACCAGGACCACGGGAATCTCTTCTGCGTAGCGCTCGCGCAGTTCGGGCTGGTTGTCCACCAGCTCTTCGCTCCATTCAAGGCCCAACGCGGAAGTGACCCGGCCGACGGCGTCGCGCGCCTCTTCGCAGAGGTGGCACTCAGCTTTGGTGACCAGGACGACGCGGGGGGTGGCCATGGCTTAACGGTATCGCCGTTCGCGCCGTGCAGTTGACGCCGACCGCGCCGGCCATGTGGATTGACTAGACTCAAGTCCATGCCCGAGGAGAAATACGTTGCCGTCGTTACACGGCCGGTTGCTGCCCCGCAGCCCGGTGAGGCGGCGTTTTTCGACGTGGACAATACCTTGATGCGCGGTGCCAGCCTCTTCCATGTGGCCCGCAAGATGCACCAGCGGGGGGCGTTTACGCTCACTGAGGCTGCCGGGTTCGCGTGGAAGCAGTTCAAGTTCGTGGCGCGCGGGGAAAACATCGACGACGTCCATGCGGTCCGCGATTCGGCCCTGACCCTCGCCGCCGGCATCACCGTTGACGACATCAAGGCGCTGGGCGAAGAGGTCTACGACGAGATGATCGCGTCGCGGATCTGGCCAGGTGCCAAGGCGTTGGCTGAACAGCACCTCCGGGTGGGCCGCCGCGTCTGGCTGGTAACGGCCACGCCCATCGAAGTGGCCACGGTGATCTCCACCCGGCTGGGGCTGACGGGGGCCTTGGGCACGGTGGGGGAAGTGTCGGACGGTATGTACACCGGACGCCTGGTGGGAGACATCCTCCACGGTTCGGCCAAGGCGGTAGCCGTGCAGGCCATCGCGGACCAGGAGGACCTGGACCTCAAGCGCTGCTGGGCGTACAGCGATTCCTACAACGACGTTCCGCTGCTCTCGCTGGTAGGCCACCCGGTTGCCATCAACCCGGACGCCAAGCTCCGCCGCCACGCCCGCGACCGGAACTGGCCGGTCTACGATTTCCGCGCCGGCCGCCGCGCCGCCACCCTTGGCCTCAAGGCAGCAACCTTCGGCGGCGCCATCTACGGCCTCTGGAAAGGCTTCGCCCGCATCCGCGGCCCCCGGGCGTAGCCAAAAAAATGCCCGCCGCCTTGGAGGGCGACGGGCATCTTCACGCTGTTCGAAGTATTGCTACTTCTTGTTGCGGCGCTGGTGACGAGTCTTGCGAAGCAGCTTGCGGTGCTTCTTCTTGGCCATACGCTTGCGACGCTTCTTGATAACTGAACCCACGAAAGTTCCTTACAAACTAGATGCAGTACCTGCCTGATGGGAAATGTCCGTGGACAAAGCTACGAACTGAACAACTGACAGATTCTTACAATGACGTAAAACGTTCCTTAACAGGGTACCGCTTATCGGGAGCGGCTCAGGACAGGCCGCCTCAGGCGGTCTCGCTGTGGCCGTCCACAACAGCGCCCTTAAGGTACTGTTCGACGGCGTTTTCGGGGACCCGGTAGGAGCGGCCGAAGCGCACCGCGGGCATTTCGCCGGAGTGGACCAGGCGGTAAACAGTCATTTTGGAGACGCGCATGACCTCGGCCACTTCAGCCACGGTCAGGAACTTCGCGTTGGAGAAGTTCTGTTCTGCCGACATTTCCCTATTTTCCTTTGCTGACGGATGGACAACAGTGACCCCAGGTACGTGCCAATGCGGTGTTCCGATGCTGAGCCATCCACCAACCACCTAAGAAGATACTCTAGATGTTCATGTGGCAGATGTGAAAGTAGTGGCCTCCCCTATTTCGCCCCCTAATTCTGCTGCCGCCGCTTCCGCGCCGACGCTGCCAGCTGCTCCAGGACCGAAGCCGAGACATCCCAGTCCATGCAGGCGTCCGTCACGCTCTGGCCGTAGACCAGCGTGGAGCGCCCCGCCGCGTGCTCTGCAACATCCAGGTTCTGGGCTCCGCCCACCAGAAAGCTTTCCAGCATGACGCCGGCAACGGCCCGGGCTGCCACTCCCCCCTCTTCAAGCTGGGCACCGATCTCCAGCGCGACCTCCGCCTGCCGGTGGTGGCTCTTGCCGCTGTTGGCGTGGCTGGCGTCAACGATCAGGCGGGGATTGAGCCCCTTGCCTGCCAATTCGGTGGAGGCCCGTTCCACGTCGGCCGCGGAGTAGTTGGGCCCCTTCCGGCCGCCGCGGAGGATGACGTGGGTGTCGGGGTTTCCTGCCGTTGCCACCAGCGCTGCCCGGCCCTCGCCGTCGATCCCCAGGAACGCCTGCGCCGCCGCGGCGGCACCGCAGGCATCGATGGCAACCTGCAGGCCGCCGTCGGTCCCGTTCTTGAACCCGATGGGCATGGAAAGCCCGGACGCCAGCTGCCGGTGGATCTGGCTCTCCGTGGTACGCGCACCGATGGCGCCCCACGAGATCAGGTCAGCCATGTACTGGGGGCTGATCGGTTCCAGGAATTCAGTGGCGGTGGGCAGACCCAGCGCGGTGACCTGCTGCAGGAACTGCCGGGCCGTGCGGAGGCCGGTGACCATGTCGTGGCTGCCGTCCAGCCGGGGATCGTTGATCAGGCCCTTCCAGCCCACCGTGGTACGCGGCTTCTCGAAGTAGGTCCGCATGACAATCAGCAGGTCTTCCTTGTGCTTCTCGGCCTGGCTGACCAGCCGCCGCGCGTACTCGAGGCCGGCCTTGGGGTCGTGGATGGAGCAGGGGCCTACGATGACCAGCAGGCGGTCGTCCACGCCGTCCATGATGGCGCGCACCTCATCGCGGCCGCGTTCGACGACGGCAGCGGCCCGGGCGTCCAGTGGCAGTTTGGTGAGGAGTGCCGACGGGGTGGGCAGCGGGGTGAATTCGCTGACGCGCAGGTTCGAGGTGGACTTGGTGTCGCTGGCCGGGGCTGCTGCTGTTGCGGTGCTCATGTTCGGGGTCCTGTTCCAGATGGGAAGCGGGCCCGGATTTCAGAACCCGCCGGAGAAACGGCGAAGGGCAGAGAATGATCTCTGCCCTGTTGGCTCTGAAGGAAGTTGGATGCGTGTCAGTTAGACGCGGGCTCCTCCAGAGCCAACGAAAAATACGCATACCAACGGTTAGTCATGGGAAAGACCATAAGCCCGGCCGCCCGCCGCCGCAAAATCCGTGTCCGTCACATTCCCGCGCCGCCTACCCCAGCAGCTTGCGCAGGAACTGCAGCTGCCGGATCCAGTGGTGTTCCTGGCCGCCTTCGTGGTTGTTGAACCGGTACACCTCCATCTCCTTACCGGGATTGCCGCCCGATGCTGCCGCTGATCCATAGGCGTTGAAGCTGGCGAAAACCGTCGACGGCGGGCAGATGTCGTCCATCTGGGCAGCGGAGTACAGCGCCGGAACGGAGGCCCAGGCGGCCAAATTGACGCCGTCGAAATAGTTGAGGACCTCCATGGCGGCGTCGTACCGGTCCCGGTGCCGGGCGAGGAACTGGGCGATCTCCGGGTACGGGCCGCGCGGGGTGATGTCGATGGCGCGGGGGAAGTCCTGGAGGAAGGGGACGTCGGGCAGCGCGGCGATGACGCCGTCGAGCCGTCCCGCGGTGAGCCCCGCCGTGGCCACCACCAGGCCGCCACCCTGGCTGACACCGGCCAGCACCACTTTGGCAGGATCGACGGCGGGGTGGGCCTGGGCGGCCTCCACCGCGCGGAAGGCGTCCACGTAGACACGGCGGTAGTAGTAATCCTCCCGGCTCGAGATGCCCCTCGTCATCAGGCCAGCATGCGCCACGTCGCCCGCGGACGGATGCGGATCAGCCGTATCACCCACCAGGCCGCCGTACCCCTGGCCGCGGGTGTCCATAATGAAGTGCGCGTACCCGGCCTGCGCCCAGCGCGTGTCCTGGTTGACCAGGCCACGGCCGCCGGAATAGCCAATGTAGGTCACTACCACCGGCAGCCGGGCGCCTGCCTCCCGGTTGGCCGGCAGGTGCAGCCAACCTTTGATGGGCGCGCCGCCAAAGCCGGAGAACGTGGCGTCGAAGGTGTCGATCACGGTCAGGTAGTTCTCCACCGGTTCGAAAGTGGCGTCCAGTGGATACGCCCGCGCTTCCCCCACCGTGGCATCCCAAAACGCCTGGAGGTCCCCCGGTGGCGTGACCCCGGAGGTATAGCTGCGCAGCTGGGCGAGGGGGAGGTCGAAAAGGGGCATTCCTAATTCACGCATCCCTGGCGCGCAGCGACAAGTGGTTGGTACCGGTCCAGGCTGGTCCCGGTGGCGACGATCCGGCGGAGCTCGGCCAGTCCGCCGGCAATGGCCCCGGCGGCCCGGGCCTGGACCAGCACGTTGCCCAGGGCGGTGGCTTCGACCGGCCCGGCGACGACGGGACGTCCGGTGGCGTTGGCCGTGAGCTGGCAAAGCAGGGCGTTCTGGGAGCCGCCGCCCACCACGTGCACCACGTCCACGGAACGGCCGGCGAGGCGTTCCGCAGCAGTGATGGTCCTGGCGTAGCCGGCCGCAAGGCTGTCCATGATGCAGCGGGTGATGGCTGCCGGTTCGCTGGACAGGACATCGCCGGTGCGCCGGACTGCCGCACGGATGCGCTCCGGCATGTTGTCCGGGGCGATGAAGTACGGATCGTCGGCGTTGATCTGGGGGCCGCCGGCGGGCAAAGCGGCGGCCGCGGCCAGCAGGGCCGTGAGGTCGGGTTTGAACCCTTCCGATGCCCAGGTGCGCTGGCATTCGCTCAGCAGCCACAGTCCGCCCACGTTCCGCAGGTAGCGGGTGGTGCCGTCCACGCCGCGTTCATTGGTGAAGTTCGCTTCCCGGCTGGCCTCGGTCAGGACCGGATGTTTCAGTTCCAGCCCCACCAGCGACCACGTGCCTGAGGAGATGTAGGCAAAGTTTTCGCCCTGTGCGGGGACTGCGGCGACGGCGGACGCGGTGTCGTGGGAGCCGACGGCCACAACTTTCGTGTCCTGCGGAAGCCCCACCTGCGCGGCGATCTCCGGCAGCAGGGTGCCGACAGTTTCACCGGGCTGGATCAGGGGCGGGAACAGGTCCTTCCGCAAGCCCAGCGCCGTGAAGAATTCGGTGGCCCACTCCCCTGCCACGGCGTCGAACAGCCCGGTGGTGGAGGCGTTGGTGGCCTCGGTCCGCCGCACGCCGGTGAGCCGGAAGGCGATCAGGTCCGGGATGAGGAGTGCCTGCAGCCCGTCCAGGCCGCGTTCGGTGGCCAGCTGGTAGATGGTGTTGAACTGCAGGAACTGCAGCCCCGTGGTCTGGTACAGCCGGCTCGGGTCGAGCTTGGCATGCACGGGCGCGACGGCGGCCCGGCTGCGGTCGTCCCGGTAGCTGAAGGGCTGGGCCACGAGCTCGCCGGCCTTGTTGACCAGTCCGTAGTCCACTGCCCAGGTGTCGATGCCAATACTGGCAATCGCTTCGCCCTGCGCCGAGGCCACGGTGGCCGCGGCCCGAAGGCCGGCAAGGACTTCCGTGAACAGGGCGTCGAAGTCCCAGCGGAGGCCGCCGTCGTGCTCCACCACGCCGTTGGGAAAGCGGTGGACGGTCTGCAGCGATATTCCGCTCCCGCTGGCGCGGCCAAGGATCACGCGGCCGGAGGAGGCGCCGATGTCGACGGCGGCGAACACGCCGCCGTCGACACCGTTCGAAGACGTGCTCACCGGAGGAAGGCCGCCGCCACCCCGGCGTCCACGGGGATGTGCAGGCCGGTGGTGTGGGACAGTTCGTTGCTGGTGAGCACGGCGGCGGCGTTGGCCACGTGCTCGGGCAGGACCTCGCGCTTGAGAAGGGTGCGCTGGGCGTAGTATTCGCCCAGTTTCTCCTCGTCCACGCCGTAGACCGCGGCGCGTTTGGCGCCCCAGCCGCCGGCGAAGATCCCGGAGCCGCGGACCACGCCGTCGGGGTTGATGCCGTTGACGCGGATGCCGTGCTCGCCCAGTTCAGCCGCGAGGAGCCGCACCTGGTGGGCCTGGTCTGCCTTGGTGGCGGAGTAGGCGATGTTGTTGGGGCCGGCGAACACGGAGTTCTTGGAGGAGATGTAGATGATGTCCCCGCCCATGCCCTGGGCGATCATCACCTTCGCGGCTGCCTTGGCCACCAGGAACGAGCCCTTGGCCATGACGTTGTGCTGCAGGTCCCAGTCCTTTTCGGTGGTTTCCAGCAGCGGCTTGGAAATGGACAGGCCAGCGTTGTTGACCACCAGGTCCACGCCGCCGAACGCCAGGACGGCGGCGTCGATCGCGGCGGCGACCTGTGCTTCGTCGGTAACGTCCGCCTGGACACCGATGGCGACGTCGGCACCGCCCAGTTCCTCGGCGACCTTTTGTGCATTTTCAAGGTTCAGGTCGGCAATGACGACGCACGCGCCGTCGGACGCCAACCGCGTGGCGATGGCCTTGCCGATGCCGGATGCCGCGCCGGTCACCAGCGCGATGCGGGTGGCGTGCGACTTGGGCTTGGGCATGCGGGCCAGCTTGGCTTCCTCCAGTGCCCAGTACTCGATCCGGAACTTCTCGGATTCCTCGATGGGTGCGTAGGTGGAGATGGCCTCGGCGCCGCGCATGACGTTGATGGCGTTGACGTAGAACTCGCCGGCAACCCGGGCGGTCTGCTTGTTCGCCCCGAAGGAGAACATGCCCACGCCGGGGACCAGCACGATCGCAGGGTCCGCGCCGCGCAGGGCAGGGCTGTCAGCATCTGCGTGGCGGTCGTAGTAGGCCTGGTAGTCCTCCCGATAGTCCGCATGCAGCTCGTGCAGCCGGGCGATCGAGTCCTCCACACTGGCGTCCGCGGGCAGGTCCAGGATCAGTGGCTTGACCTTGGTGCGCAGGAAGTGGTCCGGGCAGGAGGTGCCCAGGGCGCCCAGGCGCGGGTGTTCGGCGGCTTCGAGGAAGTCCAGGACGACGGCGTCATCGCTGAAGTGCCCCAGCTGCGGCTTGTCCGTGGAGGCCAGGCCGCGGATCACCGGTGCCAGGGCGGCGGCTTTGGCGCGGCGCTCGGCCTCGGGAAGGGCTGCGTACCCGGGCAGCTTGGGGCCGAAGGGTTCGGCCTTGCCGTTCTCCGCGATGTACTTTTCGGCCTGGTCGATGATCCACAGGGAGTGGGCTTCGGCTTCTTCGCTGGTGGCGCCCCATGCGGTGATGCCGTGGCCGCCCAGGATGGTGCCGACTGCCTGCGGGTTGGCGTCCTTGATCGCGGCGATGTCCAGGCCCAGCTGGAACCCCGGACGGCGCCACGGCACCCACACCACCTTGTCACCGAAAATCTTGGTGGTGAGCGCTTCACCGTCCACCGCCGTCGCAATCGCGATGCCTGAGTCCGGGTGCAGGTGGTCAACGTGCGCGGCGTCCACCAGGCCATGCATCGCGGTGTCGATCGAGGGAGCGGCACCGCCCTTGCCGTGC
Organism: Pseudarthrobacter sp. CC12; assembly: GCF_039907755.1. NCBI lineage: Bacteria > Bacillati > Actinomycetota > Actinomycetes > Micrococcales > Micrococcaceae > Pseudarthrobacter > Pseudarthrobacter sp. CC12. Next base: position 57,533 of record NZ_JARDJH010000021.1, read on the forward strand.
AGGCAGTAATCGAACGCGGCAACCATCTCGTCCTCACGCTCGACGCCGGGGTAGACGTTCTTCAGCGCGTTCAGCCGGTCCAGCCGCAGCACCGCAAGGTTCGGCTCCTTAAGCGTGCCCAGGTCGCCGCCGGAACCCTTGACCCAGAGCAGTTCCACGTCCAGGCCCGTCACCGGGTCCGTTTCGATGCCCTTGGCCGAGGTGTTCCCGCCGGCGAAGTTGGTGTTCCGCTTGTCCGCACCCAAACGGTTTGAACGCGAAATCAGGTCTTCAACAGTCTTGTTGCTCATGGCTGGTTATGCGCCCCATCCGGCTTGCTGGCCGCCTGCGCGGTCCTCGTTGATCTGTTTCTGGTATCCGCTGGCCTTGTAGGCAGCCATCGGGTCCGCGGGCAGGCCGCGGGATTCACGCCATTCGGCCAGAAGGGGCCGGACGTCGGTATAGAAGGCATCGTTGAAAATGCCGTTCGCTGCCAGGACATCGCCCGCCCGCTGCGCTTCACCCAGCGCTGCGGTGTCCACCAGCAGCGCCCGCAACGTCATTTCCTGGACGTTGAGGACCGAGCGGATCTGTCCCGGGATTTTTTCCTCCAGGTTGTGGCACTGGTCCAGCATGAGGGCCACACCGGAGTCCTTGCCGAACCCGCCGCCGCGGATCACCTCGTGCATGATCCGGAAGAGCTGGAACGGATCGGCGGCACCCACGATCAGGTCGTCGTCGGCGTAGAAGCGCGAGTTGAAGTCGAAGGATCCCAGCTTGCCCAGGCGGAGCAGCTGCATCACGATGAACTCGATGTTGGTGCCGGGGGCATGGTGCCCGGTGTCCAGGCAGACAAACGCCTTCTCCCCCAGGGCCAGGGTCTGTGCGTAGGAGGTGCCCCAGTCCGGGACATCGGTGTGGTAGAAAGCCGGCTCAAAGAACTTGTACTCCAGCACCAGCCGCTGCTCCTCCCCCAGGGCCGCATAGATCTCCTGCAGGGACTCGGCCAGCCGGTCCTGCCGGCCGCGGATATCGTCCTGGCCCGGGTAGTTGGTGCCGTCCGCCAGCCAGACCTTCAAGTCCTTCGAACCCGTGGCGTGCATGATCTGGATGCAGTCCAGGTGGTGGTCGATGGCCCGGCGGCGGACCGACTCGTTGGAGGAGGTCAGTGAACCGAATTTGTACTCGTCATCCTGGAACGTGTTGGAGTTGATGGTTCCCAGGCCTACGCCCAGTCCCGCCGCGTACTCCTTCAAAGCGGCGTAATCGTCCACCTTGTCCCAGGGGATGTGGAGGGCCACGGTGGGGGCCAGGCCGGTCAGCTCATGGACCTTGGCGGCATCGGCCAGCTTTTCCTGGACCGTGCGCGGCGTGCCGGGCGTACCGAACACCTTGAACCGCGTGCCTGAATTTCCATACGCCCACGAGGGGACCTCGATGGCAAGCTCCCCGAGCCTGCCCAGCGCCGTTGCTACGTCATTCATGTTGATTCTCTCCGGTGGTGAGCGTGTGTCTGCTGCGTTTGGTTGATGCCCCGCTGCTGGAGCGTGCCTGTTGTCTTGGGTGGCCGGATCCCGGCCTCCGGCCGGTCAGCCTGCGGAGGGTGGTGCCGCGAGTTGGCTGTCCAGGTTGAAGACTTCCGCCAGCACCTGGAACGCCTCGTCGGGCGCCTGGCCGGAATCCTCGAAGAGGGTTGCCATCTCTGCCTGCCAACGGGCGTTGACGTCCGTCAGCGCCATGCGGGCACGGGCCGCGTCAAAGTCGTCGCACTCCACGTATCCCACCAGGAGCCCGTCCTCTCCGAGGAACAGGGAGTAGTTGTGCCAGCCCGCTTCCTTGAGCGCGTGCAGCATCTCCGGCCACACCGCGGCATGCCGGCGCCGGTATTCATCGATCAGCTGCGGCTGGACCGAAGAACGGAAACACACCCTCATCGGTGCCCCTTTCAAAACGCAAATAATTTTTGAATCGTTTCATTGGTACGATTCAAAGTACTCTTGGATTTGAGCAGGTGTCAAGCAATGGCAGAAATTATGATTTGCCGCAGGGATCTTCCCGGCGGGGGCATGTCAGCACGGAGAACCGATGAACCGCACAGCCAGTATCAAGGACGTGGCCACCCACGCGGGCGTGGCCGTTGGCACCGTGTCCAATGTCCTCAACTACCCCGACCGGGTGTCGGACAGGACCAAGGAGCGGGTCCTGTCCGCCATCGACGAACTTGGGTTTGTCCGCAATGACGCCGCGCGCCAGCTTCGCGTGGGGCACAGCCGCACCATCGGACTTATCGTCCTGGACGTAGGCAACCCGTTCTTTACCTCCGTTGTCCGCGCTGCGGAAGACGCCGCAGCGCTGCAGGGCAGCGCCGTCCTGCTGGGTGACAGCGGCCACAACGCAGGCCGGGAAGCGAACTACATCGACCTCTTCCAGGAGCAGCGTGTGCAGGGGCTGCTGATTTCGCCCGTGGGCGATGTGACGGACAGGCTGGATCTCCTCCGCGAGCGCGGCGTCCCCACGGTGCTGGTGGACCGGCTGGCCGACGAGTCCAAGTTCAGCTCAGTTGCCGTGGACGATGACGCCGGCGGATACCTGGCTGCAAGGCACCTGCTGGACACCGGCCGCCGTCGGCTCGCCTTTGTTGGCGGCTCCACCTCCATCCGCCAGGTGGCCGACCGCCTGCAGGGGGCCCGCCGGGCCGTCAAGGAGGAACCGGACGCCACGCTGGAAGTCCTGGACGCGGAGGGGCAGACCGTCCTGGCCGGCCGCAGCGTGGGAGACATGCTGGTGGCGCGGGGCCGGGCGGAGCTGCCGGACGGGATCTTCTGCGCCAACGACCTCCTGGCCCTGGGCGTCATGCAGTCGCTCACCATGACGCATACGTTCCGCATTCCCGGGGACGTGGCGCTGATCGGCTATGACGACATCGACTTTGCGGCCTCTGCCGTGGTTCCCCTGTCCTCCATCCGCCAGCCCACCCAGCTGCTGGGCAGGACAGCCATCGAACTGCTGTCCGAAGAGGTGGAGTCCCAGAATCCAGTCCACCGTTCCGTGGTGTTCACGCCGGAACTGGTGGTCCGGCAAAGCACGGCCGCCGCTGGTTAGTTCACCGCCGGCTGCAGCCATTTCAGCGACTCGCTCCGCGATGTGAAGAAGCGCGTGGGGCATGGCGGAACATGGACGCCAAGGAAGAAGTTGGCGATTATCCGGTCTACCGGGCTTGTCCCCAGCAGGGCGATCCGGTTGGCCGCGCACGGAATGGAGAACACTGAGCGGGCCTGGATGCTGACATTTTCGGTGGTGGCCATGTCCACGAGCATCGGGTAGTTGCCGTCCCCCGCTATCCGGTTCACCGCGGCCATCGCCGCCTGCGCATCCTCGACTTCGATGCGGACCTTGGGCTCCCAGATGAGGTGGATGACCCCGTCAGCGCGCAGCTCCACTGTGCCTTTGCCGCCGTCGACCACTACGGGCTCCATACCCCGCCTCCCTCCAGTAGGCAGTTCCTGAACCCCTCCATCTTGCCCCACACGGAAGGTGGGAGCCCACCGCCCCACCGGCAAGGCCAATGTCACTGGAACCGCCAACCGGACGGTCGCCTAGAGCCTCTCCACCACCAGGTTCCGGTAGGCCGCCCGGAGCGGCGCCATCTGGCGGAAACCGATACGGCCGCCGCCAAGCACTTCGTCCGACCGGTCACGCCACTCAAAGAGCAGCAGGCCGTTGATGGAAAACCCCACCAGCGGCCCGTCCTTCACCAACTCCAGGCGGTAGAAATCCGTAGCATCCTCCGTGGGCGGCAACGGATCCGCGCCCTGCGCCACCAGTTCGAAGCCCGCACTCTTACGCAGGTTGACAGTTCGGAACGCCCGCTCGGACGGGAACTTGTGCCGGAAATAGGAGACGTGCAGGGCGTCGATGTCCCCCGAGTGGTACTGGGGGTAGTAGCCCGTCCGGGGCGCGAGTGCGGGACTGAACAAGTCCAGCCCGCCCTGGCCGGCGGCCGCGAAGAACAGCATGGCCAGGCCGGGCTCCGCTAGCGGCAGGAACTCCCAGCTGATGCGGATCCGGTCCGGGAATTCTTCCGGGCACCAGAACGTCCAGTGCGCGTGGTCGCCGAACTCGCCGTCATCCAGCGTGCCGGACAGCTCCAGGGCACCGTTGTGGCTGCCCAGGCTAAGCGGCCCTTCCGCCACCCAACCGGCCACGTCATCCGGTCCTGCCAGCGGGTTGCGGTAGGGGATGCCCGTCTCCAAGCCCGTCGTGCCCACCTAGCCGCGTCCCGCCGTCGCACTTAACAATTTGGTGCCGGCCACGCCGTAGCCCATGCCCGCCAGCTGGCGTGCCACCTCCGCCGCCACCAGTGCGGCACCCTGCTGCGCGAAATGCGTGTCGTCGGCCAGCCCCGCGGGCCAGGACGCATGCTCCCCCGGCGCGAAGTGGCAGAAGAGCTCCCGGCTCCCCTCCCGCCCCAGCCGACCATAAAGGCGCCGGGTCCAGGCGTTCAGGTCAATCACCGGAACCCCAAGCTCCGGGCCCAGTTCGCGGACCACCTCCGGATAGTCCTCAAGGCTCTCCTCAAGAACGTCCGACGACGGCGCGTCCAGGAAGTGCCGGCGCTCCACCGATGTGCACAGCACCGGCGCCGCACCCACGCCATGCACCTCCCCCACCATGGTGCGCAGGTTCGCCGCGTAGCCCGTACGGGCGGCAAGATGCAGCTTCTTCTGGTCGTTGTGGCCGAACTGGATGAGCGCCGCGTCCCCTGGGCCCGCCAAGGCGAGCAGGTCCGCCCAGAGTCCCTCGTCGCGGAAGGATTCCGTGCTTGCCCCGCCTTTGGCGAAGTTATGCACCGATCCCCACCGGTAGGTATGCGGGGGAAGCTGTGCTCCCCAACCACTCATGGGGAACTCTTGGGTGGGGCAATCGGCCACGGTGGAGTCTCCGGCCAGCAGGATTTTCATGGGTCACCCTTTCACGGATCCGATGAGCATGCCCTTGGCGAAGTGCTTTTGCAGGAATGGGTAGAAGATGAGTATGGGCAGGGTGGCCACCACGATCACGGCGAACTTGATGCCCTGTTCCGGCGGGATGTAGTTGGGATCAACGTTGCCAGTGCCCAGCAGGTCCGAGGCCGCCGTGACCTGCCGCAGGTACATCTGCAGGGTCCATTTGGAGTTGTCGCTCAGGTACAGCAGGGGCGACATGAAGTCGTTCCAGATGCCCACCGCATAGAACAGCGCGAACGTGGCCAGGACCGGTTTGGACAGCGGCAGGAGGATCCGCCACAGGATTCCGATCTCGGTGGCGCCGTCCATCTTGGCGGACTCTTCAAGTTCGGCCGGCAGTTCCTGGAAGAAGTTCTTGATAATGATCAGGCTGAATGGATTGATGGCCGCCGGCAGGATCAGGGCCCAATAGGAGTTGAGCAAGCCCAGGTCCTTGACCAGCAGGAAGGTGGGGATCATGCCGCCGGAGAAGACCATGGCGAAAACCACCAGGGACAGGATCACGTTCCTGCCCCGCAGGCTCTTCTTGGCCAATGGGTAGGCCATGGTCACGGTGAAGGCCAGCTGGACCAGGGTGCCCACCGCGGTGACCAGGATGGTGGTGACCAATGCCCGGACGAACGCCGGGGTGGCGAAGATGTACTCATAGGAGCCCAGGGTGAACTGTTCCGGCCAGACGAAGAATGCCCGGCGGGTGATCTCCGCTTCGGTGGCGAACGAGCCCGCGAAGACGTAGACGAACGGCAGCAGCGTGACGATGCCGAACAAGGACAGGAAGAGGTAGTTGGCGGCGTCAAAGATCCGGCCGCCGCGGGTGTTGTGGATCTTCATTAGAACAGTCCGCTCTGGTTGAAACGCTTGGCCAGCCAGTTGGTGCCGAAGATCAGCACGATGCCCACCACGGATTTGAAGAGCCCCACGGCGGTGGAATAGCTGTAGGCGCCCTGGGTGATGCCCACGAAGTAGACGTAGGTGTCAAAGACGTCCGCCACCTCGCGGTTCAGGGCGTTGGTCATCAGGTAGATCTGTTCGAAGCCGGTGTTGAGCATCTGCCCGATGGCCAGGATCAGCATCACGATGATCGTGGAGCGGATCGCCGGCAGGGTGATGTGCCAGACGCGGCGGAACCGGCCGGCACCGTCGATGATCGCGGCCTCGTACTGGTCCTGGTCCACGGTGGAAAGGGCGGCCAGGAAGATGATGGTGCCCCAGCCGGTGTTCTTCCAGATCTCCTGGAGCACGATCAGGGGGCGGAACCAGGCCGGGTCGCTCAGGAAATCGATATGCGTGCCCATGGTGTTGTTCAGGAACTGGAACAACGGGCCGATGTCCAGGGCGAACAGCAGGAAGCTCAGCGAGGCCACGATGGTCCAGGACAGGAAGTGCGGGATGTACACCAGGGTCTGGACCGTGCGCTTGAGGACGGACAGGCGTACCTCATTGAGCAGCAAGGCCAGGACGATGGTCAGCGGGAACGCGATGCCCAGGTTAAGAAAAGCCAGAATCAGGGTGTTGCCCAACAGCCGCGGGAAGTCCGGGTTGGCAAAGAAATCCGTGAAGTTCTGCACTCCCACCCAGGGGCTGCCGTTCACCCCCAGGAACGGGACGTAATCCTTGAACGCGATGGATACGCCATACATGGGGGCGTACCGGAACACCGCGAAGTACACCACGCCGGGCACCAGCAGCAGGTAGAGCCACTTGTAGTGAGCGAAGTGGACGGAGAACCTGCCCCCTTTCCGGGGAGCGGGCGGGGTCTTGCCCGCCCGCTCCCCGGCGAGGGTGTCAATGACAGGGGCTGCCATTTACTTGTTGTCCTGCCAGAGCTTGTTGATTTCTTCCTTGACCTTGTCGCCGCCGCTGGTGTCCCAGAGCTTGATGGCGTCCTTCAGGCCCTGCTCATCGATCTGGCCGGCAAGGTATTTGATCCGGGCGTCGGCCACGATGTTGTCCAGTTGGGCGCCCTTGGCCACGTAGGTGGCGGAAACGTAGGGCGCCGCCGGGTTGTAGACGGCGCTCTTGAGGTCCTCAGCCATCACGTCCGTGCGCTTGTCGAAGACCTGCTGTTCATAGTCGCTGGGCTGCTTGACGGGGTAGAACTGGTTTCCGGCAACGTTCATGCCCAGCTGGGCGTAGCTCTTGATGTCGGTGCTGACGGCCTTTCCTTCCGGGGTTTCCGGTTTGACGGTGGCCGCCTTGCCGTCCTGCACCGTGAAGTTCACGTTCTCGATGCCGTTGTTGAGCAGCACAGCGACGTCCTTGCCGTTCATGGTGTTCAGAAACTCCAGGACCTTGTCCAGTTCGGCCTCGCTCCTCACGCTGGCCTTCGGGATTGCAAGGAAGCCTGAATAGCCGTCGGTGGGGTGGGCGTGCAGCTTCCCGTCGGGGCCAACCAGGTTCCCGACAAAGCCCACTTTGTTCTGGAAGTTGTTGGGGTCTGCCTGCTTGAAGAGGTTGACCAGGACGCTCACGCGGGAATCGACGTCGACAATCATGCCGCCCTTGCCGTTGAAGAACGGCTCGTTCCATTTGGTGGGGTCAAAGGTGGCGAAGTCAGGGTTGATGAGCTTTTCGTCCACCATCTTCTTGATGAACCTGTCGGCCTGGAGGAACTCGTCGGTTTCGAAGCTGGGAACCAGCTTCCCGTCCCGCTCGGTCCACCGGTTTCCGGCGCCGAACCATTCCTCGATCACGTCGTAGGGGCTGTTGGTTCCCAGTGCACCCCATTTGGGAATGGTGATGCCCCAGGTGTCGTTGATGCCGTTGCCGTCCGGGTCCTGTTCGGTGAAGGCCTTTGCCACCTTGTACAGGTCCTCCACGGTCTTGGGCGCCTGCAGGCCCAGCTTGTCCAGCCAGTCCTGCCGGAACATCACGGCGGTGCGCATGGGAGAGCGTTCACGGAACAGGCCGTAGACCTTTCCGTTGACGCTCGAGTTCTTCTGGATGTCCGGGAAGGTGGTTTTGAGGTTGGGGTATTTGTCGAGTTTGTCCGTGAGGTCCCAGAATGCACCTGCCTGGGCATTCTTGACGAACCCGGGGCTCTTGGTCTGGATCACCATGACCTGCGGGATATCGGATCCCGCAAGCGTGATGTTGGTCTTGTCCTCGTAGGAAGCGTTGGGTGCCCAGTTGATCTTGACCTGCTTGCCGGTGAGCTCCTCCAGCTTCTTCTGGACCGCGCCGTCTGACGCCGGCGGCTGGGCTTCCAGGAACGGGGCCATGATGGACACCGAGGTGAGGTCCGCGGCCGGGGCGTTCCCACTGCTGCACGCCGTGAGGGACAGTGCAGTGGCGGTGACGACGGCGGCGGCCAGGGTCAGTTTCCGATGGATCATGTTTCTTCCTTTTCCACTTCATTGGGGTTTGGGTTCGCTGGACCCGCGATTGATACGTTTCATTTGCGCTCCGCGCACGGATACATGGAGGCATCCGCCGCCCGAGGGGGTTGTCAGGCGGTCGACGCCCCCGGGAGGGCCCCGCCCGCGGCAGTTCCACCAGCTATCGCTACGGACTGGTCATTGGCCGTGAAGAACCGGTCACACAACCAGCCCGTGAGGTAGAGCCAGGCTCCGATACTGAAGAACGGAACCAGCCCCGGTATCCAGCTGCTGGCATAAACCACTGCTGCGGAAACAAAGAGCAGGATGACCGTTCCGGCCAGGTGCCGCACGGCGAACCGGGATGACATCAGCAGGTACTGCGGCAGCGGCAGCTCATACCGGGCATACAGGGGGAACAGGTAGCAGACTGCGCCCGCCAGGAAGATTGCCGCGACAAGGACTGCCGCCGCCGTGGACTGGGCAAAGATTCCGCCACTTCCCGCAAAATAGTTCCAGTTCAGGAGAAGCGCCGCCGTGACGGCCATGACCGGAACCGACAGGAGGTTGGCCCTGGCGAAGTTCCGGAAGTAGGCGGACGTGAACCCGCGAAGCAAGGGGGCACCATCCCCTGCGACCCTCCTTCGGACCACGATCTGCGCGGCGGCGGTGGCCGGGCCGGCACCAAGGACGCCGGCCCCCACCAGAGTGAAAGCGATCCACAGCAGGTTCAGGCCTGCCACCCACAAAAGCGTGTCGAAAAATGCGTAGGCACGCGCACTGAAGGTTCCGGACAGCATGGCACGGCTCCCTTCTGTTCTTCATGGTTGCAGGGGCGGATCCCAATGGTTGCAGGGGCGGAATCCCGCCCGTCCGCGTCACCCCAGTAATCGGTTTCTCGAAAATCTAGACCCAGACCGCCTGCTGGTCAAGTGAAGTTTTGAATCGTTACACAAAGCGATCACCCACGTCCTGCCGCCTTGCGGCGACAGGGGGAAAGCGCTTCCCCTTGATGTTCGCGCCTAGCTGGGGATGAAAATGATCCCCGGCCGCGCAGCCTGGATCAGGCGACCTTCGAGGTGGTTTGGGAAAGCCCTTGCCAAGTTCTTTGGAATGCGCTTTCCTTGTAGGGAGAAAGAACGTGGCGTAGAACACATGCATCCCTCGATTCCACATCGGATGCGCTGTACAGCAACTCATGACCTCAAAGGAGAGACAATGACAACGTTTACCCGACGATCGGCGCTGGCACTATTTGCCGGAACTGCCGCTGTGGGAGCCCTTTCCGCCTGTGGAACCGGTGGGGGTGCGAAGAACGCTGATGGCTCCGTAACCCTGCGTGTTTCCTGGTGGGGCAACGATGTGCGCAATAACCAGACCCAGCAGGTGATCGATGCCTTCCAGCAGGCCCATCCGAACATCAAGATCCAGGGAGAGCCCGGGGTGTGGTCGGGGTACTGGGACAAGCTGGCTACCCAGACGGCCGCAAACGATGCACCCGACGTGATCCAGATGGATCTTGCGTACATCGCCGAGTACGGCGGGCGGGGCGCGCTCCTTGACCTCTCCAAGCAGAACCAGCTGGACCTGTCCGCCTTCGACCAAAACACCCTCAAAGCGGGCCAGTACAACGGCAAGCTGAACGGCATCAGCACGGGACAAAACGCCCTCGCCGTCTTCGCTAACGTCAACCTCTTCAAGAAGGCCGGCGTCGCGATCCCTGACGATACTAAATGGACGTGGGACGACTACCTGAAGACGGCCCAGGCCCTCGCGGCAGCCACCGGCACCTACGGAGCCTCGTATGGCTTGACGGACCAGAGCCTCAACATCTGGCTGCGCCAGCGGGGAGAGCAGCTGTACACCCAGGATGGCCAGACCGGGTTCACCGTCGACGGCGTGGCCTCCTACATGGCCTTCCAGAAGAAGCTGATGGATTCCAACGCAGCGCCCCCCGCGAGCGTGGCACAGGAGGACATCGGCGCACCCGTCGAGCAGACCCTCGCCGCGACCAACAAGACCGGCATGTCTTTCTGGTGGACCAATCAGCTCGGCGCCATTGCGAAGGCCACAGGCAGCGACATCAAGCTGCTGCGCGTCCCGAGCCAGGACGGCAACCCCAAGGATGACGGGCTCTACTACAAGCCCTCGATGTACTGGTCCGCGTCGTCACGCTCCAAGCATGCGGCCGAGGCCGCGACGTTCATCGACTACCTGGTCAACAGCCCCGACGCTGCGAAGATCGTCACCACAGAGCGCGGTTTCTCGACGTCCCCGAAGATCCAGGACTCCATCAAGCCGTTGCTGACCCCCACCGACAAGACCGCCCTCGACTTCCTCACGGCGATCAAGCCGGAACTCGGCGAACCGCCCGCTGTTCCACCCACCGGGTCGAGCAAGGCCGCCGATGCCCTCGGCCGCCACACCACCGACGTCCTGTTCGGGCGCGCCAGCGCCCAGGATGCAGCCGCTGCATTCAAGTCCGAAGCGGACAACATGATCAAGAGCGCCAAGAAATGAGCGTCCTCACCGAACTGGGCAGCCTCGGCAAGAAATCGCCCCGGGGCGGGCCCAAGGTCAAGCGGACCTTCCGGGACAACCGGGCCGCGATGGTGTTCCTCGCCCCCTGGATCGTGGGCCTGGTCGCCATCACCATCGGACCGATGCTGATCTCCCTCTACCTCTCCTTCACGGACTACAACCTGATCCAGGACCCGAACTTCATCGGCGCCGACAATTTCACGCGCATGATGCAGGACGACCGGTTCTGGAATTCCCTGCGGGTCACCCTGACATACGTGATAGTCGGTGTCCCGCTGCAGCTCGGCCTGGCCCTGGCTGTGGCCCTGGCCCTGGACAAAGGCATCAAGGGCCTGCCGATCTACCGCTCGGTGTTCTACCTGCCTTCCCTCCTGGGCTCTTCGGTGGCGGTCGCGATCCTCTGGAAGCAGATGTTCGGCACCTCCGGCCTGGTCAACCAACTCCTGGCCATGATCGGCATCACCGGCCCGGGCTGGATCTCAGACCCCAGCACCGCCCTTGGCAGCATCATCCTGCTGCACGTCTGGACCTTCGGATCCCCTATGATCATCTTCCTGGCCGGGCTGCGGCAGATACCCGCCATGTACTACGAAGCCGCCGCCGTGGACGGCGCCGGCCGGGCCACCCGATTCCTAAAAATCACCCTGCCCCTGCTGAGCCCGATCATCTTTTTCAACCTCGTGCTGCAAATCATCGGCGCGTTCCAGTCCTTCACACAGGCGTTCATCGTCTCCGGCGGCACCGGCGGCCCGTCCGACTCGACCATGTTCTTCACCCTGTACCTCTACCAGCGCGGCTTCGGCCAGTTCGACATGGGCTACGCCTCCGCGATGGCCTGGGTCCTGCTGGTCATCGTCGGCGCCTTCACCGCCGTCAACTTCTACGCATCGAAATTCTGGGTGTTCTATGACGACTGAATCAGCCCCGCGCGTCACCACCGACGCCCCCCTGCCCGCCCCCGGCCCCGCCAACGGCCGCCGGGAGCCCAACCCTCCGGCCAGCACCTCGCCCCGCCCCAAACACCGGACCAAGAGCATCCTGAAACACGCGATCCTGATCGCCACCGCGATCATCATGATCTACCCGCTGCTATGGATGGTCGTCTCCTCCTTCCGGCCCAGCGCGGACGTCTTCCGCGCCCCCGGCCTCTGGCTCACCGAAATCCACACCGAGAACTACGCCACCGGCTGGAACGCCCTGACCTCACCCTTCGGGACCTACCTGCTGAACTCCGCCCTGGTGGTCCTGGGCGCCGTGATCGGCAACCTCGTCTCCTGCTCGATGGCCGCCTACGCCTTCGCCCGGCTGGACTTCCGGGGCAAGAAATGGATGTTCGGCGCCATGCTCGTCATGATCATGCTCCCCATCCACGTCGTGATCGTCCCGCAGTACATCCTGTTCTCCCAGATCGGCTGGGTGAACACCTTCGCGCCCCTCATCGTCCCGAAGTTCCTCGCCACGGACGCGTTCTTCACCTTCCTCATGGTCCAGTTCATCCGCGGCATTCCCCGCGAACTGGATGAGGCGGCAAGGATCGACGGCGCAGGCCACCCCCGCATCTTCCTGCAGGTCATCCTTCCCCTGATGACCCCCGCCCTGGCCACCACCACCATCTTCACGTTCATCTGGACCTGGTCCGATTTCTTCAGCCAGCTCATCTACCTCACCTCCCCCGACGTGTTCACCGTCCCCGTCGCACTCCGCAGCTTCGTCGACGCCCAATCCAGCACCGACTGGGGATCCATGTTCGCCATGTCCATCGTCTCGCTCCTGCCCGTCTTCATCGCCTTCCTTGTGGGCCAAAAATTCCTCGTCAAAGGCATCGCCACCACCGGCATCAAATAACCACCCGCCGGGGTGCGTGTACCACCACGCACCCCGGCCCTTGCCTGTCCGCTGCATGTTCCGGCGGGCCACCATTCTGAAGATCCGCCTCCGCAGCCGGGGGGCGCCCCAATCTGATTGCCCTGCTGGGCCGAACGGAGAACCATGGCAACGCCTGCCGGCGCGGCACTTCCGACAACACTCAACCGGGAACCTGCGGATCGCAATACCGGCCGGCCCCAACAGGGAAATGCGCCCGCGCGCGTGGCGCTGGTTGGCGTACACGGCTTCGGTACCCAGCACCTGCTGAACCTTGAACGGCTCACCACGGCAGGCGCCGTCGAACTCGTTGCCGCAGCAGATCCCACCCCGCCGGCACCGGGGTCCCTGCCGGCGTCGTCCATGGTCTTTCCGGGATTGCCCGAACTCCTGGCCCATACCGCGGAGCTGGATGCCATCATTGTGGCCACTCCCATCCAGACCCATGCACCGCTGGGCCTGGCAGCGCTGGCCACCCACGCAGACCTCTACCTGGAGAAGCCACCCGTAGCGTCCCTGGCTGACTTCACCCGCCTGGCAGAGGCGGCATCGACGTCGGGACGCAGCGTGCAGATCGGGTTCCAAAGCCTTGGTTCGCACGCCTTGGCAGCGATCGGGGACCTCCTCGCGGCAGGCACCATCGGCACGCTCCAGGGCATCTCCGCGACCGGCCGCTGGGTCCGGGACAAGGCCTATTACAAGCGGTCACGCTGGGCCGGGAAACGCACCCTCGACGGCGTGGATGTGGTGGACGGCGTGGCAACCAACCCGCTGGCGCACGCCGTCGCAACAGCCCTCCGGATCGCCGGGGCACGCACCACCTCCGATCTCGCCTCCGTGGAAACCGAGCTGTACCGCGCCAACGGCATCGAATCCGACGACACATCGGTCATCAGGATCCGCACCACCGCGGGCCTGCCCATCACCTGTGCCCTGACGCTCTGCGCCGCCACGTCTGTTGAACCCTGCGTGATCCTCCAGGGAACGGCAGGAACAGCGGTGTTCCATTACACCGAAGACCGCCTCACCGTTTCGACGGAAGCCGGCACCACGGAGGAGACATTCGGCCGGGACGACCTCACGGAAAACCTCCTGGCCCACCGCAGGAACGGCACGCCGTTGATCAGTCCTCTTCTGGACAGCGGCGCCTTCATGCTGGTCCTGGAAGCCATCCGTACCGCACCAGCGCCCGCCCCGATCGCCGCGGAACACGTCCGGTGGGAAGGCGAAGGCGACACCGCCCATGCAGTGGTACCGGGTATCGAGGCGGCCCTTGAACAGGCCGGCCGGCAGCACGCCACCTTCAGCGAACTCGGACTTCCCTGGGCGCACTCGGCTCCTGTGGCCTTCACGGTTCCCGCAAGCCCCATGAACACTGCCCCATGAACCAGGAAACCACGCAGGACCGGCAGGCTGCCTCCGTTCCACCCGGCACGGACGGGCCCAGTTCAGGGCAACTCCTGGCCGTCCACCTCCTGACGGACGGCCTCGAAGAGTGCCTGACGGCCTCCGGCCGCCCTACCTTCGGCTGGGACCTGGCCCAGGCCGGAAACCACGACCCCGCACAGGCCTGGCAGACCGGCTATGAGATAACGCTGGAAGACGGCTCCGGAGCCCACGCCTGGAGCTCCGGCTGGGTTGCGGGCAACAAGCACCGGCACATCCCCTACACCGGCCCCGGGCTGGAAGCCGATGCTGATTATGCCTGGCGCGTCCGGGTCCGCGACGCCACCGGAGCCGCCGGCGAATGGTCGGCTGCCAGGGAGTTCAGCACAGGCCTGGATGACAGCTCCTGGCAGGCAGAATGGATACGCCGTACTCCCGGCGGCCGGGCACCACTCGGGATTCTGGACGGCGCGCTCCGTGTGGCGGGATCACCGTTCCTGCCCCTCCCCTGCCCGCCGGTGCGCAGCTTCCGGCTGGAGGCCCGGCTGCGGCCCGTGATGGGCCGGGTGGGCATGATCCTCCGGAGTGGCGGACCTGGGACCGGCCTGCTCCTCGAACTGGACCAGGCAGGCAGCGTGGTGCTGCGGCGGGCCCCTGCGTGGGAGATCCCCGCGGCGGCCACGCCGCCCACCACGGTACTGGCAAGTGCGGATGCCAGCACCCCGCCCGCGCCGGACGGGGGCTGGCTGGAGCTGGCCGTGGCGGACGACGGAAACCGGATCACGGTGTCCCTGAATGGCGCCGAGCTGATGGCGGTCCAGGAGCCGGCCGGGCCAGAGGGGCGGCTGGCCCTGCACCAGGGCCCGCGCAGCCAGGCTGAGTACGCGTCGCTGCGGGTTGTCGCCGGGGGCTCGCCCCTGATGGATCAAAGGTTCGACGGCGGTACGGACTCCGGGAGCGGCATCCTGGCCGCCTGGACCCGGACCACGGCCTTCCGCCAGCCCGACGAATGGACGTTGTTCCGCGCCGGGATTGAGCTCAACGGCAAGGTCAGCCGGGCGCGCCTGTACGTGGCCGCCAACCACCACGCACAAGTTTCCGTCGCCGGGGTCCACAGCCTCAGCGTGACGTCGTTCGGCTACCCCGGGGAAGGCTACTACGATGCTGCGGACGTCACCGGCGTGCTGGCCGCACAGCCGCAGGGGGAGCCGGTTCCGTTGACAGCCCTGCTGCACTGGTACGGCCCGGGCCAGGGCAGGGCCGCAGGAGTTCCGGGCCTCCTTGCCCGGCTCAGCGTGCAGTACACGGACGGGCGCCGCGAGGTGTTCGGTTCGGGTCCCGGCTGGTCGGCAGGGGAGGCGCCATACCGCCAGTCGGGCTACCGGAACGACGAGGGCGACCCCGTGGAACACCTGGACGGAGAGGCCGCGGCGTCCCTTAGCCCTGCCGAAGACCTGCCCGCCGCCATCCTGTGCGGCCGCCACCCGTCGTCGGACTTTCCCCGCCTCCACCCGCGCCGCACCTCCCTGGCTGAAGAGTTCGTTGCCCCGCGCGAATTCCTTACGGCCGGCGACGGCACCCTGGTTGCAGACTTCGGCCAGGTCCTGCCCGGGCGGCCTGAGATCGATTTCCTGGACGGCGTCCCCGGGCGCACCGTGATGCTCCGGGCCGGCTACGTCCTCCGCCCGGACGGGCGGGTGGATGCCGGAAAGACGGCCAGCCAAAACACGGACATGTCCTTCCCCTATACCCAGGCGGCAGGGCCCCAACAGTTCCACGCCACCGTGCACCTGGGTTTCCGTTACCTGGAGCTACCCGGCGTTGATCCTGCTGAGGTGTCCAGGGTCGGTGCGGTGGTGGTCCGCGGAGGCCACCCCGGCGAGGGCAGCTTCTCCAGCTCGGATCCCACCCTGGACGCCGTCTTCCGGCTGCTGCGGGATTCGGCGCTGTACGGGGTGCAGGAGCAGTTCGTGGACACCCCGACCCGGGAAAAAGGCCAGTTCCTGGCCGACGCCGCGAACATCTCCTATGCCACCATGGCCCTGTTCGGCGAGCACGCCTACACGGCGCAGGCGCTGCGGGAGTTCAGCTGGTCTGCGCTCCGTTATTGGACCGACGGGGAGGACAAAGGGCGCTACAACGCCGTCTACCCCAACGGGGACGGCAAGCGCGACATTCCTGATTTCTCCCTGATGGTCCCCGAGTGGGCCGAGGAGTACCACCGCCGCACCGGAGACCTCACGCTCATCCGCGAGCTGCTGCCGCACCTGTGCGATACGGCGGACTACGCGCTGCGGTACATTCCCGCGGAGGGCCCGACGGCGGGACTGGTCACCAGGCTGGGCGGCGGCTCCGGCCCGTACCTGCACGGCATCGTTGACTGGCCCGCGCCTGGCCGGTTTGGGTACGACATGGAGTGTGCGGCTAAAACCACCGTCAACGCCCAGGCGTACTCGGCGCTGATGTCAACGGCCCGGCTCTGCGGCACCGTTGGTGACGAGGATGCAGCAGCCCGCTATGCGGCGTCTGCCCGGACCCTGGCCAGGGCCATCCGGTCACGCCTGCGGGTGGACGGGGTAATGATCGACGGCCTCCACGGGGACGGAACCCCCAGCCCCCACGCGTCCCAGCACGCCACCTCCTTCCCGCTGTCCCTGGGCATCACCGACCCGGCCGACGCCCTGGAGGATGCCGTCCGGATCGCGGCCATGGGGATGCGGCAGGGACCCATGACCGTGCACCGCCTGGTCCGCGCCCTGCTTGGCCAAGGCATGACCGACGCGGTTCTGGACCTGCTCACCAACAGCGGCCAGCCCGGCTGGGCCCGGCTCCTGGAACGCGGCGCCACCTTCACCTGGGAGGCCTGGGACCTGGTGGACGGCACCGACTACAGCCAGTCGCACGCCTGGTCCGCATCGGTAGTCAAGGAGATCTTCGAACACCTGCTGGGCGTACGGAACGTGGTGCCCGGCGAACTCCTGATTGAGCCGCCGTTGTGCCGGCTGGACCACGCCCGCGGCCGCGTGCCCACGGGCAACGGCTGGGCGGACGTCAGCTGGCGGCGGCACGGTCCATTGGTGGAGGTTGAGTGCACCATTCCGCCGGGAGTGCTGGCAACAGTCAGGTTGCCGTCGGGCCTTTACGGGGTCAAAGGCCCGACGCCGGACGGTGCAGCCGCCAGGTCTTTGCCGGAAGATGCAGCAGGCCCCGCCGGGGCCACCAGGGATTTCCGGGTCCACACTGGAACGTGGACCTTCGCACCGGAGTGAAGCAGGCAGATGAACACAAGAGGAGCCCCAAGAATGCAGGAACCCAGCGGTCCGTCCCCAGTCTGGAGCAAGGTGCAGGGCCTCGCCTTCGGCGGCGACTACAACCCGGAACAGTGGCCCCGCAGCGTGCGCGCGGAGGATCTGGAACTGATGCAGGAAGCGGGGGTGAATCTCCTCAGCGTCGGCATCTTTTCCTGGGCCCTGCTGGAACCGGCCGAGGGACAGTACGACTTTGGCTGGCTGGACGAGGTCATGGACAACCTCGCGGGCATCGGAGTGAAGGTGGCGCTGGCCACCGCC
The DNA here is from genome assembly GCF_039907755.1 of Pseudarthrobacter sp. CC12. NCBI lineage: Bacteria > Bacillati > Actinomycetota > Actinomycetes > Micrococcales > Micrococcaceae > Pseudarthrobacter > Pseudarthrobacter sp. CC12. The sequence continues at coordinate 75,194 of NZ_JARDJH010000021.1, forward strand.
ACCGCCGCTCCCCCGGCCTGGCTGGTCCGCAAGCATCCGGAAATCCTGCCGGTCACGGCTGACGGGACCGTGCTGGGGCCGGGCTCGCGGCGGCACTACACGCCGTCGTCGGCCGTGTACCGCCGCTATGCCACCGGAATTACCCGCGTGATCGCCGAACGATACAAGGACCACCCGGCCCTGGCCCTGTGGCACGTGGACAACGAACTCGGCTGCCACATCTCCGAGTTCTACGGGGATGAGGACGCCGCCGCTTTCCGCGCCTGGCTGGAGCGCCGGTACGGGACCGTTGATGCGCTCAACACCTCCTGGGGCACGGCGTTCTGGTCCCAGAACTACGGTTCCTTTGACGAAATCCTGCCGCCGTCCGTCGCCCCGTCCACGCTCAACCCGGGCCAGCAACTGGACTTTCAGCGGTTCAACTCCTGGTCCCTGATGGACTACTACCGGCAGCTCGTGGCGGTACTGCGCGAAGTGACGCCGGACGTCCCCTGCACCACCAACCTGATGGCCTCAAGCGCCACCAAGTCCATGGACTATTTCGACTGGGCCAAGGAACTGGATGTCATCGCCAACGACCACTACCTTGTGGCCGCCGACCCCGAACGGCAGGTGGAACTCGCGTTCAGCGCGGACCTTACCCGCGGCATTGCGGGCGGTGACCCATGGATCCTGATGGAACATTCGACGTCGGCCGTGAACTGGCAGCCGCGCAACCAGCCCAAGATGCCCGGCGAGATGCTGCGGAATTCCCTGGCGCACGTGGCGCGCGGGGCGGACGCCGTGATGTTCTTCCAGTGGCGCCAGAGCTTTGCCGGCTCGGAAAAGTTCCATTCCGCGATGGTGCCGCACGGAGGGCGGGATACGCGGGTGTGGCGCGAGGTGGTGGAACTGGGCGCAGCACTGAAACGCCTGGAACCTGTGCGTGGTTCGCGGGTTCAATCCCGGGCCGCCATCGTCTTTGACTATGAGTCCTGGTGGGCCAGCGAGATCGATTCCAAGCCCAGTATCGATGTGAAGTATTTGGACCTGTTGCGGGCGTTCCACCGCGCCCTGTTCCTCCGCGGAATTACCGCGGACCTGGTGCACCCGTCCGCGTCGCTGGAGGGGTATGGCCTGGTGCTGGTGTGCACGCTGTACGCCGTGTCCGATGACTCCGCCGCCAACATCGCTGCGGCCGCCTCTGCCGGGGCCACGGTGTTGGTGAGTTATTTCAGCGGAATTGTGGACATGCAGGACCACGTGCGGCTGGGAGGCTATCCGGGCGCGTTCCGCGGTCTCCTGGGCGTGCGCGTGGAGGAATTCCACCCGCTGCTGGCCGGGTCCCAGCTGAAACTCAGCGACGGGACCGTCTCGTCGGTGTGGAGCGAGCATGTGCATCTGGCCGGCGCGGAGGCGATACAGGCCTTTACCGGGTATCCGCTGGACGGCGTTCCCGCCGTCACCCGGCGGCCCGTGGGTTTCGGGGCGGCCTGGTACCTGGCTACCTTCCCCGATCCCGATGGCATTGATGCCCTCTTGGACAAACTGCTCGCCGAATCCGGGGTTTCCCCTGTTGCCGACGCCGATCCTGGAGTGGAGCTTGTCCGCCGGGTTTCCGGGGACGGGCGGAGCTTCCTGTTTGCCATCAACCACACGCGCTCGGCTGCTTCGGTTTCTGCCACCGGCACCGACCTGCTGACGGGTGAGTCTTTTGGCGGCACGGTTCCGGCCGGGGGTGTCGTAGTGGTGGCCGAGGGTTAGATACACACGTTCTGGAACATCCGACGGCGGCGCCCACCTTTGGGTGCCGCCGTTGTGGCCGGGATCGGGGTGGGCCGGTGACGGCGTGCCATTGAGGGATCGAATGCCCCGATTATGGGATAACGAAGCGTAGCTCCTGATGGTCAGAACTCTTTGGCCAAATTGCATTGACGTATGGTCAGCCTCTTCGCGCTCAAGGCAACGTATGGTGTGGGCATGGAAGACAAGGACAGTGGCGGCGAGTGGACTCCAGAACAGGTATTGACTCTGATCACCTTGGTCGCATCGTCCGGTTGGCCCACTACGGAACCTGAGCACGATAACTACTTTCAGAGGCTTGGGCTTCGACAACTCCCTGGAGCTTCACAGGAGGGAAAATCCCCGACGATCGTCGGCGGGATACTCGCTGATTCTGCATCGAGCACTCCACTGGGCTCCTGGATGACATACGAAGACAAACTGGTTGGAATCAGCCTCTTCCTTCAACAAGGGGAGCACAGGCCCGCCACGCGAACTTCTGATGTATTCGGCTCTATACATTCCCTGATTCGCGCTGGATTCGGAGAACCACTGGACGACACGGTCCAACCATCCGGCAACGCGTCTGCCCTTTGGAAGGTCAACGGAACAGCCATCGAGCTCTACAGCCACCTCAAGCCGCCCGCTGCCGTCCAAGTCGGGCTCACCAACATAGAGCGCACGTCAGCCGTGGAACGGCCTTCGGCTACAGGGAACCTCTAACTGGCCTGACGCCCGGTAGAGGATCCTTGGGTTCTCGCGGTGATTGCAACACTTAGCGGATGGGTGTTGTTATGGCGGGGTATTCAATTCATTTGAGG
>NZ_JARDJH010000022.1:0-76578 GCF_039907755.1 Pseudarthrobacter sp. CC12
AACATCATCCCCGGACGTCCGACGGGTGGGTACCGTTCGGGCCGTCCTAGTGGGCTCCGATCACGTTGACACAATCACCCGGCAGGCTTCAAGCAACGCACTCGTAATGGCTGTATTGGTGGAGGTTTGGCGGGTCAGGATGTTGCCGGTAGCGGCGCAAATGTCGGAGCAGTCCAGATCCATGCGGATACAGGCTGCAAGGTCGGCGACCATCTTTTCGCCCAGGCAGGCGTCAGCGCAGGCCGTGCAGGCCTGCGCACATTCAAAGCAGGCTCCGATGCACTCGGCCAGCTTGTCCTGATCAAGAGTGCCGACCCCCTTAGGGTGGGCACCGAGCATCGCACTGATGTGATGAGTCATGATGCAGCTCCTGTCACTGCGGCCGGGCCATTGCCGGCCGTCACGCCCCACCCTAGACCCGCCGCGGTCACGCCGTCAGCCTCTCTCGCTGGCACCACCAGGCGACAGGCGTTCTAGCGAAGGATCAACTTGGCCAGCACGACGAAGAGTCCAGGCAGGAAGAGCACCAGGCGAAGGAACGATCCGACTGCTTCGGCGGCCCTGACCTGTTCCGGCTCTGCCGGCACCGCGGTGTCGTACAGTGCTGCTGCGATCCGAAGCTGGTAGCTCAGGACCTCCTGGCGGAAGATGAACCACACGACGGCGAGGACCATCATGGCAAAGCCGAGTTCCACGGTGATGCCGGACACCGCGGAGGGCGAGGTGCCGATTCCGTAGACCACGGCGATGTAAAGACCGGCCGCGGCCACGGCCACGCAGCTTGCAAGTCCCCAGCGGTGGCGCACCCCTTTAGCTGCTGTCTGGTCCTGCCGGTTCGCCCCGGCGCGCGGTCGGTCGGCCGCGGTCCGGATGCCGCCTCTGGTCAGGGCAATCCCCGCTGCGATGGCGGCCGCAACGATGGCCACACCGAACAGGAGCAGGAACGGGTCACGCATGGTCAGGCCCTCCTGTCCCGGCTGCCCTGGGGCCGGGCATCGGACGGCTTCCTGGGAGGCAGCTAGGATCTGCGCTTTCAGTGCCATGTGGTGCGCCCATGCTCGTAGACATCGCGGCTGCGCAGCGCTGCCTGGCGGGAGACTTCGGCGAGGCGGACGCGTCCCGCCGCCCGGTACAGGTCACTGGCCCATTCGAACTCGGCGGCGGCATCCCCGTACCGTGCCTCGTCGAAAAGGCGTCTGCCGATGTGGTGGCGGACCAGAGCCTCTCTGGTGCCCGTGGCCGCCAACCGCAGCGCTTCCTCCTGCAGTCGGGCGACGTCTCCCCACCGGTACCGGCGTTGGTGGGCATGGGCGAGGACCAGCAGCGGTTTAAAGCAGTCTTCAGAGCTCTCCAGCAGCTGGTGGCCCTCTTCCAGGGCCTCCTCGTGCCGGTCCAGCAGTGACAGAATCCACACACGCTCCAGCATGGGGCAGTCCCCGAGCCGGGCTTCCACAGCGTCCCGGTCCACGATGACATCGCGCAACGTGGCGGGATCTGTGCGCCAAATATCGCCGCCCGCCGTCACTCCACCATGCCTACGGTCCCGGGAGCGGCCGGACTCTGGGCTGTCCGGTGCCACATCATCCGTTGGCCCCTCCGGTGCAGGGAGCACCGGGTTCCGGTGCCTTGGGTGACTGGGCATAGGCGGCGATGAAGGCCGTAAGGCGGGAGTCGCTGGCTTCCTGCACCGCCAGTTGCGCGCCCCAGGCTGTCGCCGTGACGGGCGCTTTCTGTTCCTTGTCGGGGCTGAGCAGGACATAGGGCTTCCCTTGGGCCAGATCGGTGAGCTCGGTGACCTCGGCGGCCGGCAGGGCAGGGTTATAGGTCAGCCATACGGCGCCGTGTTCCAGGGAATGGACGGCGCGTTGTTCACTGATGGGTTCGGTGTAGACGCCGCAGTTCGTCCACGTGGCTGAGTGGTTCCCTCCCACGCCCGGCTGCTGGGGGTATGTGACGGCACCCTGGACATGATCGCTGGATAGCCCAGTGAAAGTCTGCAGACCTTCGATGGGTTTTTTGGCTGCCTCAGCGGCGGCCTTCCGTTCCCGAATGGAGCCGGTGACGGCAACGGCGACGACGACGATAGCAGCCAGCACCAAGCCGAAGCTGCCGTAAAGGAGGATGCTCCATCGGCGCTGTTTGGCTTTTTGCTTGGCCCGGACAGCGGCAACGATCGCCTGATGTTCTGCACGTCGTTCTCTGGCGTTGCTCATGCGGATGCTCCTTTGCGATGCTGGGCGGAATCCTCCGAATTATCGGCGTCCGCCTTGCCGACGGAAGAACGGGGACGTGACCTGAGGCGCTGGAAGAAATCTGTTGATGCCGAGGATTGCATGGGGATCCGTCATTTGATGTAGGAGAAGAGGGCCATCATGCCCCGTTCTGCGTGGTAGGCGTTGTGGCAGTGCGCGAGCCATTGGCCGGGGTTGTCGGCGTCAAAGATGACGGTGACGGTCTGCTTGGGCAGGACAATGACAGTGTCTTTACGGGCCCAGTCGAGGCCGACCTGGAAGGTATGCCCATGGAGGAGGTGCATGGGGTGCCATATGTCGCTGTCGTTAATGAATTTGACCTAAACTCCGTTCCCCCGTCCTGACGTTGAAGGGCTTGTCGAAGGGCTTTTTCATATCGAAGCGGTGCCCGTTGATATCTGCCTTCATGCCCTCGAAGCGGCCGCCGGTCTGACATCGCCGGAGGCCGTTCACCGGCTGGTCAAAGTGACCTTGGCCGGGCTCCGCCCGGTGCCCTGAGCAGGAAACGTTTCCTTGGGACCTGCGCCTGTCGGCAGCCCGGGACCGGCCGCCGCGGTCCACCCCGGGGCTGTCAGTCTGGGCTCCGATCAAAAGTGCCACAGGCGCACCGGTACATCAGCACGCCCCCAGATAGCTCAGGGGCGTGACTGACCAATGCCTCCGGGAAGAGAAGTGCAGGCATTTTGTCGGCTGGGACCAGACGCATAGGCTCACCGCAATGCATGTGGGTGATCAGCATTCGCCGCAGTTGCGGGTCGTCGACTGTGCTCCCGGACGGGGCAGCTATCCCGGCCAGGGTGCTGCCGGCGGGTGGGATGGACCCTTGACTCGGGGCTGAGGACTGCCTGGGTTTCATTTATTCCTTTCGACGGACGATGGCGCCACGGTCGAAGAGATCCGTGGCGCTGGTCGCGCCCATACGCGGATTAACGATTCGACTGGCATTTTCATCCCCTGGATGCTCCGGTGGCAGTGCTCAGGGACGCATTGGGGTTGCCTTAAGTCCGGGATGCTGCAGGGCAGGCCTTCCCGCGGGTGCCGGAAGGCGTTGGATCTCCGGTCACCGTTGGGTAGGGCCCTGGGGCAGGGTCAGCCGAGCGAGCTGAGAAGGTCGTTGCATGCCTTTTCGCAACGGCGGCATGCCTCGGCACAGAGCCGGCAGTGTTCATGCATGCCTGCGTGTTGTTCGCATTCCTCGGCGCAGGCTTTGCACGCTGTGGCACAGGCCTGGAGCACCGCGCGGGTGACGTTGGCATCAAAGGCGGTGTGGCGGGAGAGGACGTTTGCCGTGACCGCGCAGATGTCTGCACAGTCAAGATCGGTGCGGATGCATTTGGTCAACTCGGCGACCATGTCTTCGCCGAGGCAGGCATCAGCGCAGGCGGTACAGGCCTGTGAGCAGTCAAAGCACGCTGCAATGCATTCGGCGAGCATGTGCTGATCGATGCCGCCAAGATCCTTCGGGTAGGCATCGAGCATCTTGTGGGTGCTTCCGTGTGTCATTTCTTTCTCTCTTTCCAATACTGAACGGGAGGAACCTGGTGCGGAGACCGGCTGATGTTTCTGATGTGCCGGCTGTTTGGCTGATGTTCTCTCTCGGGCCTCCTTCTGATCGCTGAAGGCAGGACCCAAAGGGCGGCCGCACGCGGTGTTTACGCCAGCCTGGTCGAAGGGTGCCACTTGCAGGCCCTATGGCCTGGCGTTCGCGCGGCCGGACGTGGAGAACGTGCCCTTTTATGTCCGACTGACAGACAGTTGAGTTAGGGTTAGCGCCTGCCGGCTCAGCGGTGCTTGGGGCCTGTTAGCGATGTGGGATGCCGGGGGCCGGGCGCGCGGACCCGCGAAATCAGGGAGGAGCACTCCGGGCCTTGGCTGCGCCGCGTCGGTCACAGCAACGGGCCACGACCGTGGACTGACTGACCGGGTGTCTCCGGCCTCGTGGCACCCGCTGCGCGGGACCCCGCGGAGCACGTCGGAGGCGGATTGGGCTCCGACCGGCGTCACTCTGTCCGAACGTCCCCGAGGATTCTCCTGTCCCCCGGGGATCAAAGTCTGGCGCTGGCGCTGTGCGGCGGAGTAAGGGCTAGGGTCGGACACCCCCACCACGTGGGCCTGCCCATTACAGAAGGCAACTGGCCCGGCCACTAGGAGGACGATCACGAGGCAGGAAAGGACAGCCCGCAGCGCCGCAAGCCTGCGGACCAGCAGTGGAGGCGTCGAACGTTGAAGGGCCATCTGGTCTCTCCTGGGGGCAAGTCTCGCCCAGCGTATCCTTCCGGTGCCCCGCCAGTCACCATCCCTGCCCCCTTAAGCCCGGAGCGCCTTTGATAACGGATTTGTAACCTACGCCGACGCTTCGCTAGAGTCGCACCAACACATACCCCCAACGGGTATGGATGTGACCGCTTCGCCAAACCCCGCCGGCGGTCCGTGATCCTGATCTTTCTCAGGCGGGGGCGGAGGACCCACATACGGTGTGCCATGGTGCACCTTGGGGTGAAGCCGGCCCTGTGACCACGCGTCCCAATCGCGTCCTGCAGGGCAGCCGGACAGTCCACTCGTCCGAATCCGACAGCTAACTTCGCCGGCGCCGAGAGGACCGCTATCTTGTCTGCCCAGCCAAAACACGGCCGTCGCCGCGCACTTCCGGCCGCTGCCTCAGCACGCCGCCCGCCGTTCTTCCGTGAACCCACGTTCCGGCTCCGCAGCCAGCAGTTCGGCCTAACAGCAGCCGTCACGGGAATGATCGCCCTCACTGCCCTGTCCGCGGCGCAGGCAGACCCCGGCAGCCGCGCTGCGGCCCAGCCCCGGCCAGCCGCCGTGGCAGCCCCGGCCCCGGAAACGGCGGTCACGGCAGCAGCCGACACTGTCCTCACATTTGACCGCCCGGAGGTGACCTCCCAGCCAGCGCCTGCGCCCGCTGCGCCGGCGCAGCCCGCAGGGGCGGTCAAAGCACCCGAGGTCGCCCACGCCCCGGCATCCCCTTCCAAGGGGTTGCGTGCCCCGCTCGCGTCGATTAACGTCAGCTCCCCCTTCGGCTTCAGAACCAGCCCGATCACCGGGGCCGCCGCGGAGCTGCACACCGGAATCGATTTGACCGGTGCGTGCACGACGGCGGTCTTCGCCGCCGGTTCCGGCGCCGTCACCGAGGCCGGCTGGAGTCCGTACGGCAGCGGCAACCGGATCGTCGTCGATCACGGCAACGGACTGAAGACCACCTACAACCACCTGTCCACTATCGGTGTCTCGGTCGGGCAGTCCGTGGCTCAGGGCCAGCAGATTGCAGGGGTAGGCACAACCGGTGCCTCCACCGGCTGCCACCTTCACTTCGAGGTCATGGTCAACGGCCAGACCGTCGACCCGGCTGCCTTCATCTAAGAGGTAGATGGCTGCGCTGACTGCTGTGAAAAGCGGCAGCCGCGCAATGAAGCGGTACAGTAGCGGGTGCGTCCTGCACCCTGTTTCTCTGCGGTCCTGACGGACCGCGCTCAGCGGGCTCGGGCGGATTACGCACGAGGGCCATCTGCGGGCGCCCACACAACGAGCCGGACAAAGGACTATACAGTGCAAATCCCAATTGTTGCCGCGGGTCTTTACGCCTTGGCTACGACGCCGGCCCCGGCTCCAGGCAACGAGGGTCTGAGGCCAGGGCTGGACGCGGATCAGGTAACTCCCGGATTCCTGGGTTTCGCGATGACGGCGTTCATGGTCATCGGAGTTGTCCTGCTCATGGTTTCCATGACCAGACGAATCCGGCGTGTACGTTACCGAGCGCAGTTCGAGCAAGGAAGCGAACCCGTTTCGGAAGAAACGGATGATGCCCGCAGCCAGCCTGGGGTCAACGAAACCGAGGCGACCAACGGAAGCGGACCGGGCGGTGAGGGCCCCGGACGGGGATGAGCCCGCGGCTCCCGCGGCAGGCCGTGTCGCCCAGGTACCCGGTTGGGTGGTTCCTCGCTCAGCACATGGCCGTGAAGGCCATGGCGGGCGTAGCCCCGGCCGGGGGAACTGAGTGCCTGTTGGTGCTTGGCCTCACTTTGCCGTAGTGACGATCAGGACAAGACGGCCAGCATGATGTCTGCGCCCAGAATCAGGGTGCACACCACAATGGTCAGTGTTCGCCCCCGCCGTGTGCGGGACTCCACCCGCAACGGGAAGAGCAACTGCCGGCCCAGGGTGTAGACCATGATGGAGCCGACGAAGACCAGCCCGGGAATGCTCGGTGGCCCTGCCAGCGTCACGGCCAGCGTTCCGAGGCCGATCAGCAATGACAGAAACGCCTCATAGAGCTGGACAGGGTACCTAAGCCGTCCTACCCGACGGTCCGAGGACCATAGCCCCCATCGCGAGGCGGTGGGGCGCCCGTAACAGCACCCGCTAAAGAAACATCCGGTCCGACCCAGGGTCATGCCGAAGAAGAGTCCGACCGCCGTCGCGTCCAGGATCCGGCCCGTCGGCAATCCAACGACCAGCGACCCGACGATGATGGTGGCCAGCGCACCGGCCAGGAACCCCTGGATGCACGCACCGGTTTTGAAGAACCCGCTCAGCGGCTGGCGGTTCAGGGCAAGCGACCAGAGCCGGGCACACACCCCGCCAACCGCGTTGGCCAGTACGGTGAGCCACACAGGAACTGCCGGGTCAATGCCCTGCCTGGTCAGGAACAGGGCCTGAACGAGAATAGCCAGGACCGCGCCCAGACCCAGTAGTACAGGCCAGGACCAGGCGTGGACGCCGGGCCCCTGGGCGAGGGCGTGAAACCTGGTATGAACCGAGGCTCGCTGCGGCAGGCATCCACTAAGAGCTGCGGCGCGACGCCGAGGGTCACTGTCGTTACGGGGGACCGGCGTCGCGGTGACATTCCATACCCCGCCGGTGATTCCGGATATGCGGGAGGTGACGGCGATCCGCCCGGTTCCCGGCTTGATCGAGTCGACATCTTCATACACTTCGAATCGTTCCGGCGGCGCCCCGACGCCTCCATCGGCCCGGTTACCGAAAAACCGGACAGAGAGATCATTCGGCCCCTCCCATGCGGCGGTGTCGAGCCAATACGTGGCGACCAGCCCCTGCGGCTCAAGCGGGTCGAAGAGCTTGGTACTGCGGCCTGTTTCTTTGGTGAGTGAGTGCGCGGTCGGGGCTGGCTGCGCTGCGGCAGATGGGCGGCGCGGGCCGGGACGTGCCGGGGTATGCCTGGCCGGGGAGTGCCCGGGTCTTTTCGGGGCCGGCCTCCGCCGTTTCTTAGTCATCGTGAATATGTCCTTCTGTGATGCGACCGCAGGGGATCAGAAAAGCGGTGAGATACGGTCGGAACGATTGGACAGTTGTCCGGCGTCCACAGGGCTTTCCGTCCCTCCTGGGGACGTCGTGCCGCGGTGGGGTCGATTTGGAATGCAAGGCTCATTCGGCAGGGCTGGAGATTTCCTGTTCTGTGCTACCGGGCTCATTGACGGCACGGGAAGCGGGACCGAGCACGAAAACCGTGGCAAATGAGGCCAGGGCGGCGACAATCACAACTCCTGTCAGCATCTCCAGGGACCACAGGACGCTCCGTGCCATGTTTGTTGCCAGGAGCTGGCCCGGCCAAACCAGCAGGGGCAGCAACGAAGCCAGCACAAGCTCCTGTGGGCGAAGCGGGACGCTGAGCCGCCGCAATGCAAAAAGAACGACATCGAGGAGCGCTCCGGCCGCCAGGGCTGCGATCACCGTGCCCATGTTGCGAAAATCCCCAAGGACGGCAGCCAGCAGGGCTACCGAGGTCACCACGATCAGTGCCGTCCCCGGCCTCGCGAGCCGGAAACGAATCAAATACGCCAGGGGAACGACGAGGATCAGCGAGGTCAGCACGTAACTTGCCAGACCCGCCGACGCTAAACCTTCCGCAATGTTGTGCGCATCAGTACCCTCAGGTGCGTGCCCGACGGCGACGGTCGCTGAATCCGTGATGAATCCGGAGAGAAAGCTCAGAGCGAACGCCGCGATGCCGGCGATCCCCAACACACCCAGCGTCGGCGCCAAGCGCCCGCTCATCGACAAGGGGAGGGCCCGAAGACGGAACGCCCGGACCGGACCTGACAGCAGGAGGGCACCACCCATGAACAGCAAAAGATGCGTCGGACTCAGCAGCGCGTCGAGTCCGAATTCCACCCCGAAGATCTGATGCCAGACCATGTCCAAAACGCCGCTCACCGCGAACAGTGCGGCACCGACAGCGGCCAGTCCATAGCCGGCGGGGAGGCGGGCGGGGCGATCAAGCCTGTACCGTGTTGCGGTGCGTCTGCTGATGACAGCCAGCCACACGATGAGCAGCAGCAGCCCCCCGTACAGAAGTGCATGCCACGGGGTGAAAAAGGAGTCCGGAAGACCGAGAACGTGAGCGCGTCCATCCAGATAGACGGCCGTGACAACGGCGATGCCGAGAGCCGCCGCGATCAGGTCTTCGGCAGCGGTGCTGGCGGGCGTGTTCTTGTGCGGATCTGCTCCGGAGCGTTTCCCCGGCTGCAGAGGCTCAATTCGGGGGTTAGAAACCATACCGACCTCCGTGAGATGGATCCATGCGCTTCGCATGCGGTCGTTCCCGCCCCGACCCCGGTCGTTTGTGGAGTCTGGGCATTTGGGCTCTCGCGTCACGAAATGTGCGTTCAATAAATCAAAAATATACCCCCGGGGGGTATTTGTCAAGGGTGCAGCGGGTCTGCTCCGCGGCTGCCCGCATCCTCCGTTGTCATGGCCTTCGGAAGCCAGCCGCCACATCCGAGGCTCCGCGGCCTTCACGCCGCTTATTGCAGCCCCTGCCCTTGGTTCCGCGTCGGCCCGGCACCGTCGCTGAGGGGCTTGATTGAGGGGAACGTACTGGGTTATGGCCAGCAGGATGCCGCTGTCCTGGTCGTCCATTGGTGACGTTCTGGCCTGCCCGTTGCTGGCCTTCCAGTGCGTCCCCGAAGAACGAAGCGGTGGCCAGACCTGTGGTGTAGCCGACCACCCAGGTCGCGCCGTTGTTGTTCGATGTCCCGGTCTTCGCCGCCACGGGTATCTGGGATGGGATCTTCGGGTTGATATAGACTCCTGAGCCGCGTTTGAGCACGTCCTGGAGTACGTAGTTCATGCCCCTGGCAACGTCAGGTTTAACGGCTTCCCTGCAGGAGGCTTCCGGCACCGGAAGCTGGCTGCCGTCGGCCGCGGACACCGCCTGCAGCGCCCTCGGGGCGCAGTACTGACCGTTGTTTGCGAAGGTTGCAAACGCGCTGGCCATATTCAGCGGGGACACGCCAATGGCACCGAGCAGATTCCCGAGCTGGTGCATGTTGACGGGGGTGCCATCCAGACCGTTGCGGATTCCCACGGCGTCAACCACCTTCTGAATTCCGCAGAAGTCCAGCTGCGCCGCGGAGGCGAACGTGGCCGTATTGATCGAGTTGTAGAGGCCGTAGTTGACCGGCATCGAGCGGTAGTACCCGTCTTCAGCGTTCTGGAGGTCGTCGGTTGCGTCCAGTCCGGCGGCTTTTTGGGCCTTGCTGTATGCGCCCAGGACTTTACCGCAGGTGACGAAGTTTCCCTCACCACGCCTCCTGGAGTGGTGCCAGCTGGCAGCACGAGGATGCCGCTTCCGGCCCGACGGCTTGTCCTGATCGGCGCAGCCTGCATGCTCGTGGGGATTCTGGCAGGCCGGTTCATCTTTGGCGGCCTTGTCCTGGCTTCGGCAGGAACCGGGACCCTGGCCGTGGCGCTCTCCTACAGTGCCGGCCCCAGATGGTTCTCCCCATTGTCCTGGCTCGTCAGCAGCGCCGGTGCGATCTGGACAGCAGCAACGGCGGGGTACTGGTGGGTCATTACCGCGGCCGCTGACGCCTCTGCGGCCGCACCAGCCATCGCGCCGGCCTTGTTCTACATCGGCCTCGGGGCACTCATCACCATGGCGGCCGGCTGCTCGCAGCCATGATCCTGCGGACAGTCCGGAGCCGGGGAGCCAGTCCGGGCCTGGAGCTGACAGAGGAACCCGGGAAAGGACAAGGCTCCGCCGCTCAGCCGCAGCCTCACTAGGGCGAATGACAGTGGGCAGGACGTGCGACACGCTTGCTTAACGGGGCTGGGCACAACACAGCCCCGACAGCCGTCAGTGCGGGAAGGGATCCCTTGAGCCGTAGAGTTCACTGCGTGAGGTTGAACTACTGATGGGCCACGGACACACCCACTCTCTTACCGAGACGGATCCGTCATCGGAGGCGGTGGCCCTGAGGCGTCGGGCAAACCGGCTGCTTTTCGCCGTCCTGGTACCACTGGCTCTGCTGACGTTGGCCGCCATGATCCTGATGTGGCCCTCCGGGGGCAGAGAAGGCCTCACCCTTGCCAACCCGTACGCCGGTGCGCCCGGCGCTACCTTTGAGACCGGCAAGATCCAGCGCGTGGTTCAGGAAAGCTGTACCCAGGAAGCAGACCCGGATGCCGGCGGACAGGGTGCATCCGAATGTGTCTTTGCGTTTACCGAGCCGGATAAAGGTGGCAGCCCGGTCAAGGTGATTATTAACCCTGACGTCGCGAAGTCCCATGGGGTAAAGGCCGGAGACAACATCAGCTACGTGGATTTGACGGCATCCGTAGGTGCCGGCGCCGGGCAGCAGGCCACACCCCGGTTCATTTTTGTCGACTTCGTCCGTACCGTGCCGATTTTTCTGCTGGCCGTCCTGTATTCCGTCGTGGTCGTCGCCGTGGCTCGCTGGCGCGGGCTCCGGGCTCTGGTTGGACTGGTGGGCGCATTCGCCGTGCTGGCCGGGTTCATGCTCCCCGGCCTGGTGGAAGGCAAACCCCCGCTGCTGATCGCAGTCGTAGGGTCGACCGTGATCATGATCGGCATGCTGTATTTCGCGCACGGGTTCTCCGCGCGAACATCCACCGCACTTCTGGGCACCATGTTCGGGCTGGGCGTCACCGCGCTGCTGGCGGCCTGGACAACGGACGCGGCGAATCTGTCAGGTCGCGGAAGCTTCGAGGCCGCCACCTTGGCCAACATATCGGGCGACATCTCGATCTCCGGCATCGTTCTGTGCGGACTGATCATTTCCGGGCTTGGCGTGCTCAACGACGTCACCATCACCCAATCGTCCGCGGTATGGGAACTCTACGAACTGGCTCCGGAAACCTCCGCCCGCAAGCTCTTCAGCTCCGCAATGCGGATCGGACGCGATCACATTGCCTCCACCGTCTATACGATTGCGTTCGCCTACGCAGGCGCCGCCCTTCCCATCATGATCATAGTGATGCTCTACAGCCGCCCCCTGGGCGAGGCGCTGACCAGCACCGAGATGTCGGAGGAGGTGGTCAGAACCCTGGTCGGCTCCGTGGGGCTGGTGCTCGCCATCCCTGTCACGAGCTTCATCGCCGTCCTGGTTGTCAAAGCAACAGGGCCCCGGCGATCCTTCCCTTGGGCCCGTTCCGCAGGTGCGAACGCTTCCCGAATTACAGGTGTCGACACAATCCTTTCCAGGGGCAGGGACCAGCTGCCGACAAATGCACCGTTGAAGTCCAAACCGGATGCGAGATAGACGCAAGGGCACTTCCATTGAGAACAGATGTCGCGACGGTGCGGATAGGCTTCCCTGACGGCCCAGACCGCGGCGCTGCGAGACTAGTCTGCTGAACGCAGCAACAGCCGGGGATGTGGCTGCTGCCTAGCTTCCGCATTTTGTGTCGTATCCCTGTCCGTCTTGGCCGGGCCGGCTGCTGGCGGACCGGGATGCAGGTAATTCAGGTGAATTCGTAGCCTGGTTGGGAGCACCTGGTATGTACGCGTGATTGTCAATAGTGCGTGGGGAAGCGTTCGCGCCCAAGTGGCTGGGACCGCTTCATTTGGTGAGGGACAAGGGCCGGGTTGTCCTGGTGCTCACCCCTTGTGGGCCGGGCCTGGCAGTGTCCAGCCTGTCGTTGGCAACAGGCCGCGGCACGCAGAGACATGCGCGGGTTGGTCACCGCAGGACGATGTGTTCGACTGGAGATTACAGCCGACGTCGAGCCTGATGAGCAAAGAGGAAATGTATGAGGCCCTGCGCCATACACGCCCACTGCATCAGCGACGTTCAGTTTCCGGAGGACACGTTGGATCTGCTGCATACCAGCGGGGTGGCCGTGGCGGTCATCGGGCTGTGCCTCCTGATAGGGAGGCTCGGGGACCGGCTGGGCGCGGATCTGCTGCTGCCGCTTCGCGGCGCCGGGGCGATGACGCTGACCCTTTACACGGTGCACGTGGCCGTGGTGGCGTCGTTTCATCCCCAGCCGCTGCCGCCGGGATGGACCGAGGAAGGAATGTACTACACCCAGGCCACGCTGGTCGTGCTGATAGGAATGGTCTTTGCGCTCCTGAAGACCCGTGGTCCCCTCGAATGGCTGGGTCATGCAGCCAACCACGAGGGACGCAACGATCCGGACAGGCTCCGCTAGAAGACATGACCATGAGATTGGTTGCCGAAGGTTGCCAGTAACGTGGCAGGCTGCGCACTCCGCGGCCAGCTCCAGCGGCTGGCATTCAGCCGGGTAGCTGACCTGCACGTCCACTATCTGCCTACAGCGGCCTTAAGGAACCCGGGAAGCGATAGCCCGTTTCGGCCGAAGGCTGCACCCCATCGAGCAGCTTGCCTGCACCCTGACCTAAACGCCCACGAATGTCAGACAACTCGAACAACTGAACACTGCCTTCCTTGATACCCCACCCGACGAGGATCGCCGGGTGGGGTATCGTCGATCGATCAAAATAACGCAACTCAGGATGGGCCGATGTTGTCCTTCGCTGTCTATGGGTAGTGGAAACGTCGTCGAGCGTGCTGGCGCTCGGGGAAGGCCTTCCAGGCTTCGGCGCAGGAATCCGCTCCGGTCATCCCTAGCTGGGAGGGGAGGCCGCGGGTCGTCGGAATTCGGGGGGAAGGGCGGAATCGGCTTTGGCTGCGGACTCCGGGGCGCACCGCTCCAGGGCGTTCCTGGCCACCAGCAGCAGTCCCACGGGTCCTCCGGTTTCGTCGTCGATGGGGAAACGCGCGTCCGGGTAGCGGCGGGAGAACTCGACCATCATCTCGACGTCCTGGTCCAGCTTTTGCCGGGTCGTCTCGTCGATTCCGGCCTGGCACTGGGAGGCAAGTTCGTGCAGGGCGTCGTGGACCCGGTCTACTTCCGCAGATGGCACAGGGGAGCCGGTGGCGGGTTCGGTGATTCCGGGATTGGGGCCGGTGGAGGCCGGACGAGGCCCGGCCAGCAGCATGCCGGTCAGCAGCGCGCCGAGGATCAAGGCGGGCAGGCAGAGGACGATGATTCCGGCGAGAGCGACAGGGCGCCCTCCTGCCCGGCGAAATGAGCGGGTCCACGCCAGGAACCTGCTCATCAACGGCCCGGGATGAGTCGGCATCTGCTCAGGTCCACCTTCCACAAAAACGTCCCCCCACTTTACCCGCTCCACGGCTGCGCCGCTCACGGGAGAAACAGGAGAAGTCCGGCGATGACGTGGACGAGCGGTCCGCAGCCCCTGGATGACGTCGATGTCGAACAGCGCCTGGCGTGCAGGTCCCGCTTTCCTCCGGCGTGTTCAGTTCACGGGGTGCTCCGGGAGCCTAGCGGTCGCTGAAGGCCTTGGCTATGCTGGCCCGGAGGTGTTCGACCCGGAAGAGCCGGGATCCGGTGTATGGGCTGAGTCCCCGGTTCCGCCTGGCGGCCTCCGGGCGGTGGCGGCATCCCCCTTTGCCCGCCACTCGTTGCCGGTTCCGCGGACCCGGGTACCTTGGCCTGCAGCACGTCGCCCTTGTGGCGGACCGACGCAGCACTTGCCCCCAAAGGCCGGGGCTGCGGAGAACTCGAAGTCGAACTAATCGAAAGGCGGCAAAAGTGACCCACGCAAGCGTACACACCATGCTCGATACATACCCGAAGGACCTCGGCAACATCGACCAGCACAAGCTGGCCGAATGCATCGACACCTGCCTCGAATGCGCCCAGACCTGCACGGCCTGCGCGGACGCCTGTCTCAGCGAAGACATGGTCGCGGAACTGGCCAAATGTATCCGGACCAACCTTGACTGCGCCGACATCTGCCTCACGACCGGGAACATCCTCTTCCGCCATACCGGCTATGACGCGAACATCACCAGGGCCGTCCTGGAAGCCTGTCAGACCGTTTGCAGAGCGTGCGCGGACGAGTGCGAACGGCACGCCGGCATGCACGAGCATTGCCGGGTATGCGCCGAAGCGTGCCACCGCGGCGAGCAGGCGTGCGCGGAGCTCCTGGCCTCGCTCGGCTGAAGCATGCGGAACGGGTCCGGACTGCAGGGACAGGCGCCCTTGCCATCCGGATCCGGCGTCCGTCCCCCGGCCTTAGCAGTTCCGCAGGGTCCTGGCCCTCGCATTGTCCTCCGGGCAGTTGCTGACTCCGTGGTGCCCGTGGGGTTTGGCGGTGCTCCAACGCCGCCTCCCGTACCGCTTGTGGGGCCAGACCCGGGTCGTCGTCGATGGTGCCGGGGCTATAGCGGGATCGGGCAGGTCGGTGCTGCAACTCTGGGGGACGGTGGGCTGCCGTTGTACTCCGCGGCGTGCGGGTACTGTGGGCTTCTACGCCGGAAGTGCTTGCCGTCGGGCCTTCCAGCGCCTCCACAGCCGTGACTGGCCGCGCTCTGCGGCACCCATGATCCGCGCCGCGATGGCCCAATACGCGATGCCTGCGGCCACGGACAGCACCAGGGCCAGTTCCGGCTGGCCCTCCTTGAAGTCCGGGAACACCACCCAGTGGGTCACGTAGATGTACAGCGACGCGCTGGCAACCACTCCCACAGCACGGTGAAGAACCCTAGGCAACGGGATGGCCGGAATCCACGTGACCATTAGGATGCCCGCCAGGATGGTTGCTTCGCGCCAGGGGTCCCCGAAGTAGCCTGGCAGGGTCAGCGCCGCCAGGATGGAAAGCGCCAGGCGCTGCGGCCACGTCCGGGCCCGGGCAATCGCCCAGCCCAGGGCGAAGAGCCACAGCACGGGGCGCGTGTGCAGGATGTCCAACGGCACCAGGTTGTAGCGGAACACCAGCCCGAGGCCCACGAGTGCCAGGGGAAACGCCAGCGGGAAGCGTTTCTCCGCGCGGTGCGCCCAGGGGATGGACAACAGCGCGATCATGCCCACCAGGACGTACACCAGCACCTCGATGAACCAGAAGTGCCAGGCGTCAGTCCATCCCGCGGGCCCAATCATCGTGTTAAGCAGAAAAAGGTTGGCGATAGTGTAGTGGAACTTGTCGCCGGACAGCAGCATCACCGCGCCGATGAACGCCACCGTGGGCAGCACCACCCTGGCCAGGCTGCGGAGTTGGCGCCGGAACCGGGGAAGCCGCTCGCCGCCCAGTTGGAAGCGCGCGAAGTTGTATCCCGCCACCGCCACCAGGACATGGGCCGTGCCGGGCCAGCGGATCAGGTCGATGTGGGTGCTGATGATGGTCAGGATCGCGACCGCCCGCAGCACGATGCTGGTCTCGAGCGGCGCGATGATCCGCCTGAGCCTGCGTTTGGGCTGGCTTGGCCGGCGCGGCGTAAGGTCTTTGATGGGCGTCACGTGCCAGTTGGCCGGCAGATGGCCCAAAGCCCGCTCCAGCCGGAGCGACGCCGCCACGTAGGACAGCGAGTCGCCGCCCAGCGAGACGAACGTATCGTCGTCGCCGATGTCCTCACGCTCCAGGGCGTCGGCGAAAATCCGCTTCACGTCCCCGGGCGGGCCGCCCGCGGCAGGGTCCCTGCCGTCGCCGGCAGTTCCGCTCCCGTCCGCGACGGCGGTGCCAGCTGCCCCGGTGCCGCCCACACCGGTGCTTGACCCCGGAATGAGGGCTGCAGGCAACTTCGTGCTTCCGGGAGACGCAGCAGCGAGGGTAAGGACGGCGGGATAGTCGGTCTTGCCGGTCGCCAGGCGGGGCAGTTCGGCGACGGCGTGAACTGTGACAGCAGGGCGCGGCAGGCCCAGCTCCTGCGCGAGCATTTTGGCGAGCATCCGACCGTCGTGGGTTCCTTCGACGGCAGCCACGAGCTGGGAGTCCGTCCCGGTGCAGGCTGCACTGATGCCCAGGCCGGCGAGGACCTTTTCCACCTGGCCGAGGTCGATCCGCAGGCCCACGATTTTAACGAAGCGGCTGCGCCTGCCCACCACCTCGAACAATCCGTTGGAGTGCTGCCGGGCGAGGTCACCTGTGCGGAGCTCCCGGACGGTCCGACCCAGGGCCAGGTCCGCGGGCTCCTGGGCGTAGCCGAGCATCACGTTGGGCCCGCTGTAGACAAGCTCGCCGGGCCCTGGTCCGGGGTCAATCGGGCCTCCAAGGTCATCCGGGCCGGGGACAGGGTCGATCCGGAACTCTCCTCCGGGAACCGGGATGCCGATGGTTCCGGGGTTCTCCTCGGCCAGGTGCGGTGGCAGGTAGGCCATCCGGGCCGTGGCCTCGGTCTGTCCGTACATGATGAACAGGTCCCAGCCCTTGCTGCGGCCCAGCCGTGCGTAGCGGGTAACGGCCTCCGGCGCCAAGCGTCCGCCCGCTTGCGTGATGTAGCGCAGGGTGGGCAGGTCCCGGCTAGCGAAGCCCGCACGGTCGAGCAATTCGAAGGTGTAGGGCACGGCCGCAAAGGACGTGGCGCCGCGGTGCTGGAACAGCTGCCAGAAGCACTCATCCACCACGGACAGGCCGGTCAGCACCAACGCCGCGCCGCGAAGCAGATGGCTGTTGATGACCGAGAGCCCGTAGCAGTAGTACATGGGCAGCGTGGTCATGGCCCGGTCATCGGGGGTGATGCCCAGGTACTCGGCAATGGACTCGGCGTTGGACTGAAGGTTGCTGTGCGAGAGCCGCACCAGCTTGGGTGATCCCGTGGAGCCGGACGTGCTGATCAGCAAGGCCAGGTCCGGGTGCAGCTCGTGGATGGTCGCGGCCCGGATCTCCTCCAGCTGCAGCGCACCGGTCCCGTTCGCGCCGGGCGCAGGACGGATGACGACATCGGGATCGTAGGCGGCCACGAGCGAGGAGAGGGCGGCCGGGTTGTCCGCCGGGGCCAGGAGCAACGGATGACCGCTGGAGAGCGCGGCCAGGTAGGCCACCAGGGTGTCGATGCTGTTGTCGGCGGCGAGCACGACCAGCCGCCGGAAGGTGCCCAGACGGTGCGCGAAATCCTGCACCCGTCCGGCCAGTTCACTGTAGCTGACGGCCCGGGAACCTGTGAGGATGGCGGGTCGGTCACCATGGCGGGCAAGCCCCGCGGCAAAGGTAACCCCCGTGATTTCAAGGGGGAGAGTCACTGCGCCACCATAGAGGGAAGGCTTGCCTAACTTCAACTGGAATAATTAGGAAACGCTTGTGTGACGTATCATGTAGTTCCATCGGGGCCGCACTTCCGGTTCGCTCGAGGCACCACGGTCTGTGAACGATCGTTCAGCGAAGAACATCCCCCTGGCCGGGACGGCGGGGCGATCCTCACGGAGCGGTCCACTGCTGCGCGGTCGATGCGCTGGAGAGATACGACACCAGGACGGTGACGCCAAGAATCCACAGGTTGGGTCCGCCGCTTTGCCAGGGAACGGTCGCCAGCTATGAGGAGTCTCGCTGGGAACACAGTCAGTCACGTTACAGCGCGGCGCCGAAGGGACTGTTCGGGATTGCCGCCCGTGCTGTTCACCGTTAAGCGTGTTCTCCAACATTTCCAGGCTGTGGCCGAACGAAACCGGCGGCCCGATGCTGTACAGCGTTACACGCGTAGCTGGTTGCCGGCGGAAAACCGCGTGAGCAAGGGCGAAGAAATCTGGATCACGGATCGCGCGACGCTTCGCGACGTCGTCGGGGACCGGCAGGCTCCGAAGCAACGGCTGCGAGGACCGCGCAGCTCTGAAACGGGTCTGGGTCCTATCCCTCCTGGGGCACGAGGACGCCGCCCTCGCTGAGGGTCTCGCGCTGCTGGTCACCTCCAGTGAGAGGCTCCGGCCCTTGCTCCTACTCGCCCAGGCCTATCAGCGCCAGTACCAATGGCATGAAGCAGCCCGGCTGCAAGAGGACGCCCTTCGCCTAGCCAGGAGTGCGGCCCTGGAAGCACTAGTTCGCCACCAGATCGGCCGGCGCCTCTTTGATGAAGCCCGATATCGGGATGCAGCAACCGAATTTGAATGGGCCCACGACCTCTACCGTACGGCTGGCCGAGACCGCCTCGCAGGTGTTTCAGGGCCAGCAAGAGATCGGGCCCGGCAAGTCCTGACACAACAGCCACATCAGGGGAACGCCCATGAGGCAAACCAATAGCCGGGTTGAAATCGCGGCCACTGAATCCGGTTAAGAACACGCAGCCCCGGCCTGGCCTCTCCAGTTAAGGCGGCAACTTATGCCCTCATCGGAGGTGCCAGCGCCAGAGATCCCATAGGGCCGCGTACCAGCCCGTACTCTTGGCCGTCAGGACGACCTTCGGTTTTCCGGGAGCGTGGACTGCACCGAACTCGGTGAACATCTCTACTTCTTCCAGCGTGAGGAGAGCCAGCAGATCAGGCACCCCGGCCATCTCGGCTACCTCCAAAGTGCAGCGCGTGCACTGGGCCAAATGCAACTCATATGCAATCCGCTCCGATGGAGCCAGGGAGCCAAGAACATAAGCAGCGGCCCATCGGCCATAGTTGTCATTCTCGTTATTCATTTGTTCGGCGGCCTCCCCAAACGGAACGGAATCGGGCAGGTTTCCTGCAGGACAGGCGGCTCACCTGTTTATCTATAGACGTCAGCGCTACGGTTCTTGGTTCACATAACCTGCGTTTTCATGGGGTGTGGACCGGCACAACCTGGCCGAAATGCGCAGACACCTGCTTCGAATGCGGCGCAGACCTGCGCTGCCTGGGCCGCATGCACGAGCATTGCCGCATCTGCGCCGAAGCGTGCCGCCGCTGCGAGCAGGCGTGCGCGGAACTGCTGGCCTCGCCCGGTTAGAGCCCGTGGCAGGCCGGAATGCAGGCGTAGCCCGGCCCTCACGGACGCCCCTGCCGGGGTGCCGTGGGCCACGCAACAGAGCGCCGGGTTCGAAGCCACCTCCTTTGGAGAGCCCGAAACGTCTATTCCGGCTCGGGCGTCACCTGCCTGCGCGCTACTCTGTCCCGTGGCGGCAGTCCGGAAGAAGAACACTTCGCCTCATGCCTGAGCATCCTGCTTTTGACTTCTACAGCCCTGAATAGGAGTGAAGGCCGTTGAAGAACTGGTTGACGATGGTGAAATTGAAGACCACGCACAAGTAGCCCACGATCGACAGCCAGGCCGCGCGGGTCCCGGTCCAGCCGCGGGTGGCCCGGGCGTGCAGGTAGCCGGCGTAGACCACCCAGATCACGAACGTCCACACTTCCTTGGTATCCCAGCCCCAGAAACGGCCCCAGGCCTTCTCCGCCCAGATGGCGCCGAACATCAGCGTGAAAGTCCAGCCGATGAAGGCTATGGCGTTGATCCGGTAGGAGAGGTTTTCCAGACTCAGGGCTGACGGCACCAGGCGCATGAATCCCAGTTTGTCAGGGCCGCCGGCGGCGAGCGTCTTCTGCCGGTGCGACTGGACCAGCTGAAGCGCCGACATGGCAAAGGTGAGGGTGAACAGGGCCGAGGAGAGCACGGCGATGGAGACGTGGATGATCAGCCAGTAGCTCTGGAGCGCGGGGACCAGGTGCCCCACCGGAGTCCAGTAGGCCACGGAGGCAGCAACCAGCATGATGATGGCCAGGCCGAGCACGAAGGTGCCCAGGAAGCGCAGGTCGCGGCGGATGAGGGCCAGCAGGAACACGGCCGCCACCAGGAACGCGCCGGTTGTGAGGAATTCGTACATGTTGCCCCACGGCACACGCCCGGCACCCAGGGCCCGGGTCAGCACGCCGGCGGCGTGGATCGCGGCGCCCAGGACGGTCAGGGCGACGGCGACCCGGGCGGGTACCCGGCGTTCCGTTGCGTAGCGCATGTCCCCGGCGGCGGTGCCGTCCTCGACGGTGAAGCCTGACGTCGGGCGCTCCGCCCGCCCTTCCGGTCCGTCGGCGTCGTTCCCGCCCCGGAGCCCGGCAGCCACCGGAATCCTGACTTCGGCAGCGGCCGAATAATTCGCTTTCAGGTCCACGGCCTGCAGCATCTTGGAGCTGTTGGCGAGGTCCCAGGCGAAGGCGATGAACGCCACAGTGTAGGTGCCGGCGGCGAGCAGCATGAACAGTTCGCTGTACTGGCCCATAGTTTCGTTGAGGGGGAGCATTACTGATCCTTCCTGGTGGTTGAAGAGAGGAAGTCGGAGGTATCGGAGGCAAGCTGCCACTGGCGGGTGAGGAGTTCGTGGATCGCGGCGGCCTCGCCGGCCAGGCGGTGGTCCTCGCCGCGGGCCAGCAGCCCGTATTCGACCATGGTGCGCCCGTCTTCGTGGGTTCCCGTCCTGACCCACACGCGGCGGCGGTTCACGTAGAGCGAGGTGATGAGTCCGGCGACGGCCAGGAGCGAAAACACCAGGACCCCGGCCTGGCCGGGCGTGGACCGGACATCGAGCCCGATGTAGCGTTTGAGCCCGTCGAAGCTGATGCTGCCCTTCCCATCGGGAAGAGTGTAGGTGGCGCCGGGGGCGAGGGTGATGCCGCCCGCCGGCAGGTCCCGGCCGTTGAGTTGAGTCAGCTTTTTCACATCCAGGACGTAGACGTTCTGCGGGACGCCGGTATCCAGGCCGAGGTCCCCGTAGTAGGAGTTCAGGCTCAGCTGCGGGTTCAACGGGTCGGGGTCAAAGCTGTAGGAGACGCCCTGGTCGTTCTTGATCGCCGAGGGCAGGAAGAACCCGACGAAGCCCAGCTGGGACGGTGCGGCGTCGGGGACCTTGATCACCACCGAGGAGGTATAGACCCCGTCGCTCGGGACAGACACCACGGGGCCGCTGAAGGCGGTCTTACCGGTCCCGTCCTTGACGGTCACGACGGGGGCGTAGCCGTTGCCGACAAGGAACATCCCGGTTTCACCGAAGTAGAGCGGATCGTTGACCTTCAGGATCTGCTGGCGCGGCGGCGCGTCTGCTCCGTCCCTGGTGGTCAGGGCGGCGGTGAAGTCGATCGGCTGGCCGAACTGTTTTGTTGATTCCCTGTCGAAGCGGACCTCGAACTTATCCAGTGTGACGCCGAAGGGCTCCAGCCATGCGGGGTTGAAGTTTGTCCCGGGCGTGAAGGCGTCGTAGCTGACAAGGGTGTTGATGAAGCTGTCGCCTTCAACGATGATCTTTTGTCCGCGGTATCCGAACATGCCCCCGATCGCCACGCAGACCAGCACGCCGATCAGCGAGGTGTGAAAGAGCAGGTTGCCGGCCTCCTTCAGGAAACCGCGCTCGGCGCCCAGGGAAGGCCGGTCGCCGTCGGCGTCGCGGACCTCGACCCGGTAGCCTCGCTTCTTCAACACTCCGGCGGCATCGCTGATGGCGGCCGCCGCGGAGGTTCCCGCGTCCGCGGGGAGGACCAGGGTTCCGTACTCGGGGAGCCGGGACAGCCGCCGGGGCGTGCGTGGCGGGCTCGAGCGCAGGGCCTTGAAGTGCGCCCTGGCCCGGGGCAGTACGCAGCCGATCAGCGAGATAAAGAGCAACAGGTAGATGGCGGAGAACCAGACCGAGGTGTAGACATCGAAAAGCTGGAGGGCATCGACCATCGGCCCGACACCGGGGTTGTCCTTCAGGTAACGGGTGACCGCGGCTGCGTTCACCGGCCGCTGCGGGAACAGCGAGCCGGGCACCGCCGCCACGGCCAGCAGGAGCAGCAGGAACAGGGCCGTGCGCATGCTGGTCAGTTGTGTCCAGGCCCAGCGGAGCATGCCCTTGGCGCCAAGGGCCGGCAAGGTCACGGTTGCGGTTTGTTCCTGAGGTGGTTCGGTATTCGGTGGGGTAGTTGTAGTCATGGGTTGTCTTCTTGTCTTGACGGGCGGGTAGGTTGCGGACCAGTGGGGGGAGAATTCCCTAAGGTGCGTTAGTCCGCGTCCACGGCCTCGTTGACGGCGCCCTCGATGAGGGATTTCAGGATGCCCTGGTCGGCCAGGCCCAGGATCCGGGAAGCGACCCTGCCCTGTTTATCGATCACGAGCGTGGTGGGGACGGCCTGCGGTGGGACGTACTGCGTCATGGCCAGCAGGATGCCGCCATCCTTGTCCTGCAGAGTGGGGTAGGTGACGCCGAAGGTCCGCTCGAAGGCGGTGGCAGCAGGTTCTTCATCGCGGACGTTCACGCCGTAGAACTGGACTCCCTTGGACTTGAACTGTTCGGAGAGGGCTTGGAGCCGGGGTGTTTCAAGGCGGCAAGGGGCGCACGCCGCGTACCAGAAATTCAGCACGGTCACTTTGCCGGCCCAGCCGCGGGAATCGACCGCAGTACCGTCAAAGAGGGCGCCTTTCAGGACGATCGGCTGCTTGCGGTCCGCCGGAGCATACTCGGTAACGGACCCATCGCCGGCGATGTAGTTCTTGTTATCACCCGCTTTGGCCTGCTGCGACAGAGCATCGCCGCTGCTGCCGCACCCGGACAGCAAAAGAGCCCCAACCCCGGTCAGAAGGGTCGATGAGATGAGTCGTCGACGCGAGAGGAGGGCCGGATGCTGCTGCGCACCCGCACCCGTGGCTGATGGTGTTGTGGCTGGGGGATCAAACATGGCAATCCTTCGAAATTGTAACTTCCGGTTGGTCTTGGCTAAGGCCACGTGCACACGTCGCCGGGGCGGGAGCGCCAGGCCACTGGACCGGTTTCGATCTGCACTTTGAGGTCATGGTGCACGACGGGACCGTCAATCCGGCCTCGTTCATGCGGGAGGCCCCCCAGCGCGGGCTGGAGCCGTGCCGGATGGGGCGGGCAGTTCAGCGCTCATGAGTGCCCTCCCGCAGGCGGGGACCTTTGAGGTGTTCCCGGTTCAGGGCCTCCAGTTCCTCATCCGTGAGCTCATCGAAGGTCCGCGCTTCGCGCCGGTCGCTGCGGGCGAAGCGGACGAACATCAGGATGATCAAAGGCACATCCACGGCTTCGGCCAGGAACCACAGCAGGTCCCCGGCAAGCTGCTGGTCCCGCAACGGGTTCGGCAGCCAGACCGGGTGGCCGGCCACGACCTGGGTTGCCCCGTCCAGAACCTGGGGGCTGATCCGCAGCAACACTCCCGGCAGGGCATCTGCGACGAGTTCGATGAACACGAAGATGAACTCAACAATGATCAGGGACGTGGCGTCCTTTGTTGATCCTTCTTCGATGATCGGTACCACCATCAGCATGCCCGCCAGCGGGACGAGGACGGTCAATGCCGAGTCCCACACGGGGTCCGTCCGCATTGGGTAGAACGCCGGGGTCAGGAAGAGAGTGAACAGGGCCAAGCCCAGCAACGCCGCCACGACGGTGTTGCTTAACACCCTGATCACCCGATGCCCCAGAAACGCCTGCAACCGCTCTTGGCCGGTGTCCCCCAGCACTTCCCGGGCCAGGGTCAAGGGCTTGCCGGCGGCGACGAGCAGCGGGACGAGGAACAGGTATGAGGTGATCTTCAACGTGAAGGCCCAGCGCAAATCATGGCTGTAAGCGCCGGTGAACCCGAAACTCAGCACTGCGAAACTGCCAAGACCCGGACCGAAGAAGATCATGGTCCTCCACCACGGCCACCGCACGTTTCGGCGCCTGGCAGTCCGCAGGCCCAGCGCATACAGAGCACCGGCCGCTACCGTGATGGCCAGGGCCGGCCAGTTTAGCGTCCACGAGGACACGACCACGTCCCAGGGCGGCATGATCAGCTCTTCTTCTTCTTAGTCTCTGTCCGGCCGGCAAGGATAGCGCCGATCATGAACAGGGCCGCTCCGGTCGGATACCCGGCGTAGAGATCCAGGGTCAGGCTGGGTTGCTCGCCGGACGGTGCCAGGTGCAGAATCCAGTGCCAGATGGCGACCCCGGCACCCGCGGCCATGAGCACCTGGCCGAGGCGCACGAGCCGCCGGTGACGACGATGCGCGGCCTCATGGTCTGCGACTGCCTTGTTGTCTTTCATGGGTTCTCCCTTTCGATGATGTGACCGTGCTAGACGATGTGACCGTGCTCAGCCGTTGCTGCCGCCGGTGCAGGCAGCACCGGGTTCCGGAGAGTTCGGCGACTGGGCGTAGGCGCTGATGAAGGCGGGGATGCGGGTGTCTGCGGCGTCGTCCAGGGTGAGCTGGGTTCCCCATGCGGTGGCTGTGACGGGCGTGGTCTGGTCTTTGTCCGGGCTGAGCAGCACGTAGCGGTTGCCCTTGGCCAGTTCCGTGAGCCGGCTGACCGCTTCCGGTGGGAGGTCCGGTTTGTAGGTCAGCCACACGGCGCCGTGTTCCAGGGAATGGACCGCGCGTTGGTCATTGACCGGCTCGGTATAGCTGCCGCAGTTCGTCCAGACCCCTGCATGGTCTCCGCCGACCCCGGGCTCCTGGGGGTAGGAGACGGCGTCCTGAACGTGGTTGCGGGACAGGTCCGTGAAGGTTTGGACTCCCTCGATGGGCTTCTTCGCTGCCTCGGTGGCGGCGTTTCGTTCCTGGACGGCTCCGGTAACGACGATCGCGACGGCGGTAATGATGGCAGCCAGGACCAGGCCGAAGCTGCCGTAGACGAGGATGTTCCATTTGCGCTGCTTGGCCTTCTGTTTGGCCCGGAGCTCGGCCAGGATGGCCTGGTTCTCAGCGCGTCGCTTGCTGGCATTACTCATGCAGGGTCTCCTTTACTGGTGTGAGAAGAGGGCTGGGGTTCCTCCGGCCGCGTGCCGGGCACGAAGGACCGGGGACCGGATCTGAGGATCTGAAAGAGGGCCAGCCCGGCCAGGAAGAGCAGTCCGGAGACCCAGGTGTTCACGCGCAGGCCCAGGATGAGGTTGGCGGGGTCCGAACGCATCAGTTCGAAGGCGAAACGTCCCGTGGTGTAAAAGACGATGTAGAGCGCGAACACGGACCCGGCACCGAGGGAATACTTCCGGTCCAGGAACATCAGCAGTGACGCTGCGGCCAGGCACCACAGCGACTCATAAAGGAACGTGGGCTGAAAATATCCGAGGACTTCCGGTGTGCCGTCGGCTGAGAGGACGGCCTGCCCGGTGGCCTGGTCCATGTCATAGATCTGGAGTTTCCATGGCAGGTCGGTGGGTCCGCCGTAGAGTTCGTTGTTGAACCAGTTGCCCCACCTGCCCAGGCCTTGGGCGATCAGCAACCCGGGCGCTGCCGCGTCCACGAACGCCGTGAAGGGGACTCCTGCGCGACGGGCGCCGATGGCTGCCCCGACCAGGCCCAAGGCCACGGCGCCCCAGATGCCCAGTCCGCCTTCCCAGATCCGGAACGCGCCCCAAGGGTCCCTGCCGGGGCCGAAATACAGCTGGTTGTCGGTGATGACGTGGTAGAGCCTGCCCCCGAGAATGCCGAACGGCACGGCCCAGACCACGATGTCCAGGGTCTGGGATGTCGTGCCGCCGCGGATACGGAGCCGGCGGGCCGTGAGCCAGGTGCCGATCACGATGCCGGCCAGGATGGCGAGTGCGTAGAAGCGGATGGTTAGCGGCCCCAGCTCGAAGGCGCTGATGGTCGGGGACGGTATGAAGAAGTCCGTGGTTGCTAAGGGTCGCATGATACCTGTCACTTGATGTAGGAGAAGAGGGCCATCATGCCCTTTTCTGCGTGGTAGGCGTTGTGGCAGTGGGCGAGCCACTGGCCCGGGTTGTCCGCGTCAAAAATCACGCTGACGGTCTGTTTGGGCCTTACGATGACGGTGTCTTTGCGGGCACCGCCGTCACCGACCTGGAAGGTGTGGCCGTGGAGGTGCATGGGGTGCCACATGTCGGTGTCGTTGATGAACTTCACTTCCACGCGTTCACCGGCCTTGAGCTCGAAGGCGTTCTCGAACGGTTTGGCCATGTCGAAGCGGACGCCGTTGATGCCCCAGTCGTATTTCTCCATTCCGCCGGTGAGTTTGAGCTCGTGGGTGCGGTCCGCGGTCCTGGCTTTGAGGGTGACCGAGGGGTCGGCCTTGAGCTGCCCGCCGTCGACCGCGGTTCCGTCCAGTTCGTTCGGCAGCACCGCCGGCAACGGCTGCTTTCCCGTGCCCGTGCTGATGAACCCAAGGGCCTGCCCGATTTTTCCTTCGGGCAGCGCCAGCACCGGGGTGTACCCTTCCCGGACCGTCAGCAGCGCGTCGACGCGTTCGCCCATGCCCAGCACCACGGCGTCGACCTCCTGGTGTTTGACCGGGAATCCGTCCGTGTGGGTGAGGGCGAGTTTCTGCCCAGGGATTCCGACACGGTAGGCAGTGTCCCCGGCGGCGTTGATGATCCTCAACCGGATCACGTCCCCGGCCCTGGCGGCCTGGATCTCGGCCTGCTCCGGGGTTTTTCCGTTGAACAGGTGGAACGGGTAGCCCACGTCCCCGGCATCCCCGCCAAGGAAATCGCTGCGCGAGCCCATCAGCATGTGCTTCATCTGCGGAACTGCTGATTCCGTTGGCCCCGGGAAGGAGCCGCCGGAACCTGACCCCATGGAGCTGTGGTCCATGCCGCCCATGGACATTCCCTGGGAGAGTTCGGCCAGGACCTCGTCCGGGGTCCCCGTGATGCCGTCCATCCAGTCATCGAGGACTATGACCCAGTCCTTGTCGTATTTCAGTGGTTCCGCCGGGTCCTCGATAATCATCGCCCCATACAGTGCGCGTTCGCGCTGCATGTCCATATGGGAGTGGTACCAGTACGTGCCCGGGTGCGGGAGCCGGAAGTCATAGGCAAATCCGGCTCCGGCGGCGATCGGATCCTGCGTGACATGCTGGACGCCGTCCTGGTCGTTCCTCAGTGCCAGCCCATGCCAATGGATGGCCGTCTCCTCGTCCAGTCCGTTCTCCAGGTTTACCGTGAGCCGGTCGCCGGCCTTCGCCCGGATCGTGGGGGCGACAAGATTCCCGTTATAGCCCCAGGTCGTAACCGATTTCCCGGCCACTATTGCTGTAATGGTGCCGGCGTTCAGGTCCTGGCTCACGGTCGCTCCGGTGAAGGGCCGGTCTGCTTCGAGGTCCGCGATGGCGGGGTCGGTTGGCAGTACCCGGACGGCATTTGAGACCGGCGTATTCGAGCAGGCTGCCAGGGCGGCAGCCGCCGCGCCGGCCACCGACAGGCCCAAAAAGAAGCGGCGGTTCAGATTAATGTTCATGAATAGTCCTTGGTGCGGCGGGAGGTATCGTTCCGCGCGGTTGTCAGATGGGGGTAAGGAAAGTCCCGGAGAGGTTTTGCAGCTGGTAGATCCACTGCACCCAAACACCGGTGACCATGAGCACACCGAGGATCATGAGCATGGCGGCGCCGGCGATGTTGACGATCCGGACGTGCCGGCGCACGAAGGCCAGGGCTGAACTGACCCAGCCCAGTCCCATGGCCGTCAGGGTGAAGGGAATGCCCAGGCCCAGGCAGTAGGCGAACGCGAGCAGGGCCCCGCGGCTGGCGCTTCCGGTGGTGACACTCAACGACAGCACGGCACTCAGTGTCGGGCCCATGCACGGTGTCCAGCCGAGACCGAACACAATGCCGAGCAACGGGGCACCGGCCAGCCCGGTCCTGCGGCTAAATGATATTTTCCGGGTCTGCTGCAGCCAGGGCACGAACCCGAGCAGCGCCAGTCCCATCAGGAGCACCACGGCGCCAAGGACGCGCATCAAAGTGTCCTGCCACTGCAGGAGCCAGGCCCCGATGGCCCCGAACGCGGCCCCGTAGAGGGTGAATACGGCAGCGAACCCCAGCACGAAGAGTCCGACCCCGGCCAGGACCCGGCGGCGGTTGCGCGGCTGGGTGGGGTCGGTCAGTCCTGACACGTACCCGAGATAGCCGGGAACCAGCGGCAGGATGCAAGGCGACAGGAAAGACACCAGGCCGGCAACCATGGCCAGCGGTATGGCAATGACCAAGGCACCGGAGGTGACCGTGGACGCGAAAAACCCGCCGATGTTCATGGCATCAGGAGGCATCGGCGAGCCGCAACGAGTACGCCCGTGGTCACAGCTGACCGGGGGACGTTCGGGCCGGGAGCCGGGGGCTGGCGTCGGAATTCTTCCGTCCCGACCATCATCACCGCCCCCTTATGGGAGGCGATGATAAGGGCGGGCTTGGACGGGTCAGCACCCTGCGCGGTGTCGAGCTTTTGCATGTCCTCCGTCCCCATGCCAATCATGCTGTAGGCCGGGGACCTCGTTGCCGGCTCGTTCCGGTTCTGCCGCCACACGGTCATTTTGTCGATCTCGGGTGCCTGCGCCGTGTTTTTGGTAGCCAGGGCGGTGACGGCGTCCGGATTGCCCTGTTTTTTGACCACCGTGTCTTTCATCTCCACGGCCTGACAGTGTGCACGATGGTCCGGTGCTCCCGCCGGGGCTGGCTGTAGGGCCGGGGCACTAGCCGCGGGGATCGCGGCAGCCGGAGGAGGATATAGGTACTTCTTATCCATGGAAAGGTTTGTCCTTCAAAATTCAGCAGACCGCCTCATGCGGGGTTGTCAACGCGCCCCGGTAAGGGGCGGGGGAAGATCCGCCAGGCGGGATACATGTTTCGGGCTTGGAGCTCAAATGCTGCGCCGGGCAAATGCCGACGCCGCCGGGCCCTTTACGTCCTGCTGATGGAAAGGTCGCCTGGAGAAGGACTTCCGGCGACGTAAAGGCTTTCGGCCGCGGGAACGATCGCGACCGGGCCGTATAGCACCGCCAAAGAGAGACCGGGCGGAGGAACTGCCAAAGACGCGGCGTCATGTGAAGGGACGCAGACTGCATCCATCCCGGCCATCGTGGCGCAGCTCTTGAAGTCGAAGCATGGGCTGGGCTCAAGGGGGCTGCTGCACGATGCCGGGGGCGCTGGCTCCGCGGCCCGGGAAACTGCCCGGCCAGTCTGTGTAGATGCCTGTCCCGGGAGCGTCTGTAGTGCTGCTGGTCCGGGTTCTGTGACGGCTCCGGACACGCTAGGGGTGCCGGTTAAAAGGTGCATTCCGACGATTCCGGCGATGAGTGCCAGCAGCAACACCATCAGACCCGCACGGTGCAAGGACGCCGGGGTCAGGGACCGGCTCGCTGCAGGTGCGGACATGGCGTTCCTCCCTTCCGGACAGGCGTGATTTCGTTTAAGGATACCGTGTCGCGTCAGACACGCAGGCCGTTCACCCTGGTCCGCGAATACCCGGCCGCGGCTGGTTTCATCCGGCCCCGCAGCTGCGCTTTCAGCGGACGCCCTAATCGGGCACGGAAAACAGGCATGCCACGGGGGACTGGCGGGTGAAAAACCGCAGCGATGCGTCGTGCCCTGGATGCGTCGCGAACTGCCGCAGGTCCGACATTCGACTCAACAGGTCATACGCTCTGCCTCGACCGCTCAGGACCTGCGCGTCATTCCAAGCAAGGGCGGGGCCATTCACCCATACTTTGAATGTGACCCCGGATCCCTTCCCTGTGCCCTCCCTGTCTCCCTTTGACGAGTCCGCCCTTCGGGAGCTGGTTTTACGCTGGCGGGAGGATCCTGCCGGCACCTACAGGACATGGTTCCTCTGGCCTGAGCGCGTCAAGAATTTCCGCTCCCTTCGCCGTGGGATTGAGCTGGTGAGTG
Organism: Pseudarthrobacter sp. CC12; assembly: GCF_039907755.1. Taxonomy (NCBI): domain Bacteria; kingdom Bacillati; phylum Actinomycetota; class Actinomycetes; order Micrococcales; family Micrococcaceae; genus Pseudarthrobacter; species Pseudarthrobacter sp. CC12. The sequence continues at coordinate 29,835 of NZ_JARDJH010000022.1, forward strand.
CGGAGATCGAGGCCGGCACGTTCGGTACCGCTTTCCGGGGTTCTTCACTTGAGACGGTGGTGCATGGGGTCGCCGAGCAACGGCAGATCTTCAAGGGTGCAGATCACGCGTTTCTTTGGAAACCCAAGCTGCGGATCCCCGACATCTATGAGGACCGCGAGAACCAATTGGCGTTCGGCCGGATGTTGGAGACGTGCCGGTGCTGCAATACGGAGGCGCAATTGCTGGCGGCAGTGAGGTCGTTCACCCGGCGGAAAGTCAAGGGGCTGGGCCCGGCCGCCGCTAATCTGCTGTATTTCCTGCACCCCACGCTGATGCCGCCGTTCAACACCGCGATCGTCAAGGGCTATAACGCGTTGACCGGAAGCAAGGTGAAGCTCGGAAGCTGGGACGAATACCTGAGCATGCGCGAGGGCGTGATGTCCATCAACACTGCATTCCGGGATTTGCTCTCGAACGACCTCGGCGCGATCGCCGGCTTGCTCTTCGACATCGGGAGCGGCCGTTTCCCTGCCCCACCGCTGCCGGGTCCCGAGACAGCCGCAGCGAGGGCAGCGTGGCATGCCGACCTTGCCCGGGTCCGTGAGGAAGCAAGGCTGGACAAGGCGCAGGCCGTCGCGGAGCGCGATGACCTCACTCACACCGAAGTGCAGGGGTGGCTGCGTGACCTCGGACTCTCGCTCGGGTTCGATGTGTGGATCGCCAGCAACGATCGCGGCAGAGCCTACGCGGGAGGCCGCCTGGCCGACGGCTGCCTGACGGAGCTGCCGGCAGGGCTGGTGAACGGCACCGCCGCCAGCGCCATCAGGCTCATTGACGTCCTGTGGCTGGAACCGGGCGGAAGCGTGACCGCCGCCTTCGAAGTTGAGCACAGCACATCGATATACTCAGGAATCGTCCGCATGCTTGATCTGGCTCTCTCGGGTGAAACCGGGGCAGTAGAGGCACTGTATCTCGTGGCTCCGGATGCCCGTGAGGAGGAAGTTCGGACCCAGCTCCGGCGACCGGCCTTCAGCCGGATCACTGATCTGCACGTCCGATACCTGCCCTATGGGGAGCTCGAGACGAACCGGCACGCGATAGCCCGTTTCGGGCGTGGCCTGCATCCTGTCGAGCAGCTTGCCCGCGACCTGGGCTGAACATCTCGGCCACGACGGCGCATCTGCAGGATGAGGACTATCCTGCCGAGGGACCGAAGCCGAGACAAGACTCACGGGGTCGGTACGGCGACCTTCTGGTCGTCCGGATCCGTCCGCCGGGCAACCCAGAAATTGGCAGCACCGAATCAACAAGAACCATCGCCAGTGCGCTTCCTGTCCAATTATTCGTGCGCCACCAGAACAGGGCCAGAAGAACGTAGGCAAGGAACAGCGCACCGCGGACCGGACCCAAACCTGAATTCCGCAGCCTGTCCCGTCAAATACTTCACCATCATTGCCGGAATGAGCACCAGCCATGAACAGTTTCAGCCGCGGCCAGCACCCGGGATCACGCAGAAATCCTTTGGAAGGCCGTAGGAGCCTCAGGCGCTGAAGGAATGCCGGACAAACGCATCATCGGCCATGCATAGGGTCTGCCTCCGGCTCGGCCTCTTCGTGCCCGTTAGGGGAGTTGTGGCCGCGGTCGGCACGGCACGAAGGCGGCCCTGAAATCGTGCCTGTTCATAGTGGACCTTGCCCGGCCAGCTAGTGCAAGAGGTGGCAGAACCTTGTCCGGGTCACGGCGCTGCAACGTCCATTTTCCGTCCGTTCGGCCGCCGGGATTCGTCTGCTGGGCTGTTTCTAGCTTCGGGGCTTGACGGCCGGGGCGTCCAACGATGCGGGCACCGCGTCCGCCGGCTCACCGCTTGCCGCCGGTTCCGAAGCGGGCCTGGCGTCATGGCGGCCGAGGCGTTTGTGCCACCAGCGCAGGAGGTGGTCGATGACGATGCCCACAACGACTGCGAACGCCACGGCTATGCCGGCGCTGAGCAAAGGGTTGCTGTGCAGCCAGGGGAAGGAACCGGCCAGCATGCCGAGTCCGACCGAATACACCACCCAGGTGATGCACGCGAAAGCATCCAGGAAGAAGAACCGGCGGCGCGGAAAGGCGGTGGTGCCCGCAACATAATTCACGGCCACGCGCCCCCACGGGATGTAACGCGCCGTGAAGATCAGCACGGCGCCGCGCTTCTCCAGCTCATATTGTGCCCAGCCAAACACCTTCCGGACCTTCGGTTTACGCATCCACCCCCACCGCTCCAGGCCGATTTTCCGGCCGAGCAGGTAGGCCGTATTGTCCCCCGCGATGGCTCCGAGCAGGGCGGTGACGCCAAGAATCCACAGTCTGGGTTCGCCGCTTTGCCGAGAGAAGGACGCCAGCGCGACGATGAGGGTCTCGCTGGGGACGACCATCGCGAAGCCGTCAACAAAGAAGAAGACGAGCAGAAGCGGGTAGATCCACCATTGTCCGGCCGCATCGAGCACGGTTTGACTAATAATCTCCATGCGGGCATCTCCCAGACAAAATAGAGGCGATGGAAATCGCTCTTCAGTGTCTCATGGCCCGGCGTCGGCTGTGACCCAGGCACGGTCCGATCCGAAGCGCCCGGGTTTGACGCCGCGGTGAAATCCGCCAATGAGCCCCACATCTCCTGCCACGCTCTGGGCGATGTTGGCTGGGGTTATCCTGCCCGGAAAGCGTGCAGCCCGGAATCAGAGAGTTCTCATCAACGCGGCGACCCACACGTGGCCCACTAATCCTTGGGGCCGGGCCAGGTTCTGCGGTAGCTGACCAACCGCGACAGGGCGTTATGTTTGAAGGCGCCTGCGTCCGTACCGCGTCACGGCGTAGTGCTTGTAGATGAAGGGCAGTGTGGCTTTCAGCAGCCCCATCGGGCCGGCCCCGGCGACATCCTTGAGCTCGGGTCCACCCTTGCTCAGAGTGCCGGTCTTGTCGAACAACTCGACGTCGATGGTCCGCATGCTCCTGGTCTTGCTCAACACCCCGGCCGCGGCTGCCGCTCGGCGCGTTGTCGGGGGTGCCCGGATTCACCAGGGTGGCAGGCGAGTCTGTACTGTTTGAGTGCTGGATTCACCAAGAAGATGGTGTCAGGCGCATCGGGGCGGTCGTTCGGTGGCCACGCCCGAAACCACGATACTAAGGAATAGAGAAACCCGATGAGTGATAAGGAAGAGATGCCCCGCATGTCAGAAGCGGTCCCGGTCACGGGTGCAGGCGGGCCCCAGATGCCGCTCGGTGCCCGGCGCCTTTTCATCATTGGATCCCTGGGCGTTCTCGCTGGAATAGTGGCAGGCCGTTTTTACTTCAGTGGCCTAGTCCTGGCCGTCGCAGGCATAGCGCTGCTGGGCGTGGCGCTTTCGTATCGGGACAAGAAACCATGGATGTCGCCGATCTCGTGGGTTGTCTGTGTCGCGGGCGGGCTGTGGACGGCTATCACTGCAGCTTATGGCTGGTCGATCAGCACGGAGGCGGATGCAGCGTCCTCGCATTCTGAGTTCGCCGGATGGTTGTTCACATCCGGATACGTCATGTTCGTTGTCATGGCAATTGGCGTCGCATCGGCGGTCGTAGTCAGGATCATTCGGCGGCGCCCCAAAGCCCATCCTTGAGCAACCATGACCGCCCCGTGTCCATGGACCTCATGGGCTGCGCCCCGCCGCTACTTGGTGGCCGACGACGGTCAAAGCCGGCCGCTTTGTCTTTGAATCAATGCGCCCACACGTTGCCGGCACGGTCAGGACGCCTGCAACGTGACTGCGGCTCCTTCGGGTTGCGCGCGCAGATAACCGGGGGAGCGGGGCGCCCCTGAGTGCTGCTGACCGGCCGCAGGGGGTGGATAGGTCTTTCCCCTGGGGCTAGGCACCCTCGCCGGAAGAGGGAGAAGTAACGACCGAGGCACGAATTTCGGGATGGTCCGGAGTCAGCTGGTTGAAATGAACCGACCCGCGCTTGCCTGGGCATGCGGACCACCGAGCAGGGCATCGAAACCGGCGCTTGTACCCTCGAACATGGCAGGAATCCCCAGATTTTGGATGTGCCTTTACGTGTTCGGGATGCCCACGTTTCGCTTTGAAACGGCAGTTTCAGCCTCAAAAGCCGGCTGCCATATATCCTTCCGGGCCCAGCGCGGGGGGCCATCCCACGCACCGGATAGGGTGGACAAATGCGCCCGCTCCACAAAATTACCACCGTCAGTGGTCCCATCCGATGGTTCGGTCTTCCAGCAGCAGCGGCAATCCTGGTTGTGATCACAGCCTGCTCCCCAGTCGTGGACGTAACACCCGCGAAGGATGCGGCAAACCCCGCTTGTGCACCGATGATGGTGGCTCTTCCCGACGCTATCGGGGATGCCACCCTACGCAAGACCAACAGCCAGGCCACGTCCGCCTGGGGAGATCCATCCCGCGTGATCCTCCGCTGCGGTGTCAACGTACCTGGCCCCACAACTGACAGGTGCGTCAGCGTCAACGGCATCGACTGGGTTATCAAGGAAGGGGACCCGGTGTGGACACTGACCACCTTCGGCCGCGAGCCTGCTACGGAAATCCTGATGGATCCGGACAAGATCAGTTCGGCAACAGTCCTGGCCGATCTTGCCGATGCGGTTGGAAAGATCCCGGCAACAAGGAGGTGCCTCGGGCAGGAAGACACCAGATGAGGTAGGAAAGAGCCGCCACAGTGCGTCCCACAGACCTCGCCAAGCATGCAGATCCGGCCAAACGCACCCCTCCCTCGCGGTGACTCCGGTCAATGACCGTGAAGGGCCGGACCGTAGCGGCTTCGGTCCTGGGTTCCCAGTTGGCTGTGCAGCATGCGGCTACGGCTGGCGAATTCTACGCGCGCTGCGCTGGACCCGGCGCCAAGAAACTTCAGGGTGCTGAAGTTTCGGGTTCACCGGTGTGCCACAGCGTGAACTGCGTTTATGCCGAAGTCGTCGGGGCGGAGCAGGGCCAGGACGATCAATCAACTGGCACTCAGGGGCTACCTGGTCACGCTCGACTTCGCAGGCCGAGCCAAGGACTCACGACGAAGATTAATTTCGCGGTCAAGACCGGCAGTTTTTCCTGTACGGATTCGGTTGTGTTGCCGAATAAGAGAACGGCCCGGACCCAGGGTTCGGAAGGTCGCATCTGGTGTGGCTCGAGAAGTCCGCGCTGATGCCCATCGAAAACCGTGATCCCTTGGCGGTCCGAATTCTTGGGTGGGCGGATCCCGGTTCTCAATTGTGATGCTGGACTTCCTCGACCGGTCAACGGTGACCATCCATGGCGTCGAGGCGGCTGGTTCCCGCCGTTCCGTAAAAGGAGTTGGCACGGCAGGCGGGAACGGTGGACCCTTCCGTGCGGCGGCCGGCTCTTGCGGAATCGAAAGCGCGGCGGCTATGGAGACCTGTAGCCTTGTTGGAAGAAGAAGTCGCACTGATGTGCGTGGTGTGACGGCGCACAGTCAAGGAGAATCCATATGGCCGGATCTGAAAACCCCCGCAGGACCATGGAATCCCCGCGAGACGCTCCCGGGATTCCGCCACAACCGCTGGCGGGAGGCCAGGAAACCGCCGGCGACATCACCGGCCGCCCCGGGGATCCGGTCCGCCCAGCGACAGCCGGGCCGGGCATCGGGGGATCAACCAGCGACTTGCCCACCAGCGCCGACAGCGCACCTTCGAGGGGGCACGCGGCCGTCCCAGGATCCCTGTTCCGACGATTCCTTCAGGTCCTTGTGGCGGTGTTCTTCCCGGTGATTGTGGTCGCCGGTGCCGTCCGGGCTGTGACTTCGCCGTTGTTCCTCTGGGTCGAATACCAGCGCCCCGGATTTCCGGCTGACAGCTTCGGCTTTTCCACCGAAGAACGCCTGATCTACGGCTCTTACACACTCGATTATGTTCTGAACCTCGCCCCGGCCGGATACCTCGGCAGACTCGTGAACGCAGAGGGCGGAAGGTTGTTCCTTGAAAGCGAAGTGGGACACATGGCGGACGTCAAGGGTGTCCTCTCGGTCTCCTTCCTCGTGGCGTTCGTGATGCTTCTGGCCGCTGTAGCCTCGTGCGTGTACCTCGCCCGCAAGTATCACGGAGCGGTCCGAAGGGCCCTGTTCTCCGGGGCGGCGCTGACGCTGGCCCTGATCGTGGCGCTGACGGTTTTTGCGGTCCTGGCCTGGGAAGCTTTCTTTACTCAGATCCATGCGTTGTTCTTCGCCGCCGGTACCTGGACGTTCCGGGTAGATGACACGCTGATCAGGCTGTTTCCCGAACAGTTCTGGACCGACGCGGCGATGACGATCGCCGCCCTCGTGTTCCTCGTCACCACGCTCACTGTTGCCTTCGGCTGGCCCGTCCGGCGGCCACGACTTCCCGAGGACGGCAACAGAGGCATGACAGCGCATGCCCGGTGAACTTGTCCGGCCGGCATCCTGTTCAGACTGGGTGAACTGGCACGGATATACCTCTGAATCGCAACGTCAACGGACAAGGCCTCGAAAGACACGAGCCCAGCCAAACTTTCCACCACCCATCAGACCCGATGCCGGCCGATTGCTGCCATCGCTCCGGCCTCTTTATGAACCCTCTGCTGCCAGCCGATACCCGTACACCGGTCAGGATTTTAGAAACCCTGCACTCAGCTGGCGTGCGCTTTGACGATGGCGCCCAGCGTCTGTTGATGTCTTGAAGGAAATTTTCATGAACAAGAAGTACATGACCATCCCGGCCGCTGCGATCGCCGCAGCCATCGCGCTGGCTGGCTGCTCAGATGGCTCCGGCGGCAGCATGCCCGGCATGAACCATGGCGGCTCCGCCATGTCATCCGGTTCCGCATCTGCGGCCACCTCCCCGCCGGCCACGGCGCCGGCAGCTGCCGTCCCGGATCAGGTCAGAGGACCCAATGATGAGAACGCGCCCCTGGTCGCGGGGATCGCGGCCGCGCTGCTGGCACTGGGCGGGGGCATCTTCTACGTGGCGCAGCGCCGGGCCAGAAACTCAGGTGCCTGAGGCCGGCCGTCGGCGGTCGAAAACGGATCATTCCTGATTCTTTCCGGGAAAGCGGACCGGGTTAGCCGTCGAGGCAAGGACCGCCCCCAGATCGAAGAGCGGCGAGGAGTAGTCCAAGCGGCAGCGGGTTCGCCGGTGCAGCGTACGTCTGCACCTTCGCTGGCTGGTCCGACGCGGCGTTCATCATCAATATATCGGGGTTGAACTCAACAGCGCCGGGCAGATTGTCAGCAAATTCGCCCAGGTCCACGCAGGCACCCGCGTCCCCAAGTGCGGGGACGCCTTTGTCCAAACCCCTGACGACCCTCAAGCGCGGCCTTCCCGTACCAGACCGGATCTCGATGCATCGGCTAAACCCACGAACGTACTGTTTCCAGCACGGCCCCAAAAGCCCGTTGACCGATACGCCGCCCAGCGGTATACCTTGGCGGTGTTGGCAGAGCCAGGCGAAGACCCGTCCCTTCCGGAAGCCAACAGAGGAGGTCCTTCATGAAGGTGCGGTCCAGCAGCGAGTCCTCGTCGTCCGCTCAGCACAGCGGCGCCGTGCCAGGGCGGGCGGTGCCCACACTGGTGGCCGAGGATCTGGTCACATCGGTTCTTGGTCTTCTGATTGTGACCGCCGTATACCTGGATGGGCGTGCCCATGTTCTTGGCCTGCCTGATTCCTTCTTCACTCCATGGCATGCCTTCCTGTATGGGGGCCTGTTGATGCTCGTGGGATGGCTGGCCGTGCTTGGCAGGCGCGCGGCCGCTCGCCAGCGAGTGGCCCGCCTGGCCGTTGTTCCCGCCGGCTATGGGCACGCCGTTGCGGGCGCCGCCGTCTTTGGCGTGGGAGGCATCTCCGACATGGTCTGGCACCAGCTTTTCGGTGTGGAGTTCGGAATCGACGCCCTGCTCAGTCCCACGCATCTGGTCTTGTTCGCCGGGGGCGCCTTGTTGTTCTCCGGACCCATCAGGGCTTCCCGGCTGCGGGCCGGTTCATCCTCACGGCTGACGGGAGTTCCTGTCCTGCTCGCCGTAACGGCGATAACCGCCGTCGCCGCTTTCGCCCTCAGCTACCTGTCCGGGTTTCTGGCGGACCAGGCGACCATGGCCATATCACATGCCCCCGAAGGAACAGCTGAACACATAACGGGAGAGGCGATCGCGTCCGCCGGTCTTGCCAGCTACCTCGTGACGTCGCTGGTCATCGTGGTTCCCCTGGCGCTCCTGATTCGTTTCGGACTGGCCGTCCCGGGAACAGTGACCTTCCTCGTCACATCACTTGCCCTCTTGGCCTCCGTCCTGGCGGACTTCCCCAACCCCGGCGTCATCATGGCCGCCGCGGCCGCGGGCGCGGGCGCTGACCTCGCGCTTGCAGGTTTGGGTGGGCTTGGTGCCTCTGTGCGGGTTCGGGAACTCGTAATGGCACCCCTGCTGCCTCTGCTGCTCTGGCCGGGACAGCTTGTTGCGGTGGCCGCCGCAGAACCCGTTCTGTGGTCTCCGGAGATGGTTACAGGAGTAGTGATCGTCTCAGCGGGGGTGTCCTTCGCCGCCGTCTTCGTCCTTGGAATGACATCGTCGAATGTGGCCAGGTCACCGGAGTAAGCAGTTCTGGCAAGGAGCCAGCGGCACCGAATATCCGGGGCGCTGTTGAAGGACAGTCCGTAAAGATCCGGTCTCGATGGCGGTTCCGCATACCTGGATGCGGTGGGGGTGCCCGGGATCGGCGCACCGTATCTACGCTGAAGCATGCGCAGGATTTGGCTGGCCACAGCTTTGCTGGCCGCGGCATGCGTGTCACCGGTCACGTCATGCCCTGCGATTGCCCAGGCCCCTGTGGTGACGGTGACTGTCCTGCAAAGCTATGTCCCGGCGGTGCGCATTGTCCACCTGAAGGCATGCCAGTCCGGGGTGTGCAAGGAGGGTGACCTGGCGCTGGCTGCCGGCACCAAGCCCGTGAACGAAGGCTGCGAGGGCCCTGATGCCGTGTGCCCTCCGACCGCGTCTCCCGACGGGACACTCTATGGCCACCTTTGGCTGGATCTGATCACGGAGGATCCTATTGACGCCACGGTGTCGGGTGTCGGCGCCGATGGGTCACCGTTGCCCGTCCGCACGATTACCTTCACGCCCAAGCTCACGCAGTGCCCAAAGTTCATCACCGCAAACCTTCTCCTGGACGCCGACGGCGTGCGTCAGGCCTGAGCCGCACCCACTGAGCATCCGACCACGTTGAGAACGATTCCGGCACCGATCAGGACCATGGCACCAAGACCAGGCCTTGCGGGAGGGGGTTCCGGTGGCCCAAAACTCATTCAACAAAACCGCAGCATACCGCTGGCCCGGTATCCGGAGAGGGCTACACAGTGTGCGCAGCCCTGGACCAGGACTGCCGTCATTGTCAGGTTGGGCGCATTCCTCCTCGGCCTCGGCGCCGGGGCCGTCGGCCAGGTCGCCGTCAAGCTCCTGCCAATGCTCAAGGACCCCGAAGGAAAGACCTTCACGCCGCTGACCGCCGGGGGAATCGTGGCAGGCCTGGCCGTCATGTTCGGCACCGGCCTGCTCGTCGTGGCCTGAAACCGGCCAAACCCGTGCCGGCGGAGGCCCGTGCCATGCCACCTGGCCATGGCAGCCGTTGAGACAGTAGGGATCCATCCGGCCGGTCCCGACCTGTTCGATCAGGTTGTTGTCCTGATGGATCAAGCTGGCGCGGGATAATGAGGCCATGGCCAAGACTCCCGCCCAGCGCATCAAAAAACACGGCAGCAAAGCCACGGTCCCCGCCCACCAACTGCCTCCTGTGATCAACTCCACAACCAGCCGGTCGCCGCAAATGGCGCAAGGTAACAGCAACCTGATCGTTGTTGCCGGCGTCGTAGCCAGCCTTTTCCTGTTCTGGTACCTGCACTTGCTCACGCTGAACCAGATGACGCAGTTGTCCGGCGGTCTCGCGATGCCGGATTCCCTTGTGGGCGGCTTTTCCACCGAGTATGTTGGGCAGCTGCGCGCTGCCATGGACGATGACGCCCGCGGGCAGCTCGGCTACGTCCACAAAACCGCGGGGACGCTGTTTCCTCTCATTTTCGGCTTCAGTTGGCTCCTGCTGATCGGCACGAACGTGGCCGTCAAGACCGTGCGTTGGGCGTTGTGGATGGCGCCGATACTCTTCGTCATCATCCGACTGTGGGCCAACGCTGCCGTTGACGCCGCCCTGGCTCCTGCCACGCCCGATGCCAGCGCGGTGGCCGCGGCGTCAGCCCTCACGGTCGGGGCTGGGTGCTTCTCATCCTGAGCCTGACGGCGGGAGGGGCGGCGGTGTTCCTGGGACGCCGGGACGCCCGGCGGAAGCCCAGGCTGCCCTGACGATCCGCGGTTCCCACCGGAGAATGTGAAGGTTTCCACACGAACGAACCGCGGGTGAAGTCAGTATTGCCGGTCTCATGTGGTTCGGACGGGCCCTCTGGGACCAACGAAAGAATCAAGTCCGACGTCAGAGCTTCCGCAGCCGCCGCCGTATGGGTCAAAGGCGGCAGACGGCATCAAAGGCGACGGGCCGATAGCGGTCAAGTCAGAATGATGGCGTTCCGAATCCTCAACCAACTTTAAGCGACGATGAGCAGCCGGGGCGCACATGATGAGCGAGACCCCGACTCCTCCAGTTGCGCTGACCCGGCGCACGTAATGCCGTGACGCCCCTTCCGCAAAGATAACGGAACGATTACGGTCCGGTTAGTCAGCTATAGTTGAGCCTGAAGCATCGATACCAAAGCGTTACCGGATCCGGAGCCAAGCTCTGCCAGCGGATCAGGTGCACGAGTCACCAACTGGCAGAGGCGGAGGAACCATAACCGGCAGTCGCAGGACTGCCTTGGGGTGAAGTCCGTCAGCAGCAAGCCCTCATCCAGCTAAAAATCCTTCCGGGGACCTCTCTGCGCAGAGTGCTTGTTACGGCGGACCGGGTCTTTGAACTCTCTGACCCGAATCCGACAGCTAACTTCGCAGGCTTACCCGGAGAGGAAAAAATCTTGGCCAGGCAATACTCCAGGGGCCGCCGACGCGCGACAGGCCCCGCTTCGGCGCGCCGGGCGACCGAGGTGTTTACCGCGGACAGGCCCCGCGATCCGCAGCGCGAAGCACGCCGTCGCCGGGGACCCTTCCGCCAGATCACTGATTTCGCCGCCTCCAGCGGTATCGGCCAGAAGGCCGGCATCGCGTTGGCAGCAACGGGCCTGGCACTCACCGTGACTGTTCCGGTGACCGGCCCTGTGATGGCCGCCCAGGAACCCGTTCAGGCCGCGTCCGCCGTTTCCACCGCCCCACAGCCTGAAATTTCCGCGGCGCCGGGAGCTCGAATCGACTTCAGCCGCTCCCCGGTAGCCACGAAGGCGGACCCGGACGGCAAGCTGAAACAACTGCTCAGTGCACAGTCGGCCGGTGCCATCACCCGCGCAGCCTCCGCTGGAACTCTTGGCGCTCCGCTCGCTGCGATGACCACAGTTTCGCCGTTCGGGCTCCGGGTCAGTCCCATCACAGGCGGTTCAGGAGATTTCCATCGGGGACAGGACCTCGTCGCCCAGTGCGGCACTTCCGTCCTGGCCGCTGCCGCAGGTACCGTCACCTTCGCAAGTTGGGACCAGTATGGCGGAGGGAACCGCGTGGTCGTGGATCACGGCAACGGCCTGAAAACCACATACAACCACCTGTCTTCCTTCAACGTGACCAAGGGGCAGGCAGTATCCCGGGGAGACGTGGTGGCCTTCAGTGGGACCACGGGCGCCTCCACCGGCTGCCACCTCCACTTCGAGGTTGAAGTCAACGGGAAAGTTGTCGACCCCACCGGCTGGCTCTAAATTCAACTGATAGCGGGCTCCGCGCAAGCTTGCTCGCAGCGGCGGCCGGCTTCCATGCAGATACGCCAATGCTCGTGCATGCGATTCGCACTCGTCCGGGAGTCCGTGCAGACGGTCTGACAGGCTTTCAGGACGGCCCTGGTGATGTCCGATTTCGTAGCCGGTGTGCCGGGACAAGATATTCCCGGTAATGCCGCAGATGTAGGCGCTGCATATGGCCCAGTGCACTCGCTGCACGTCAGAGGTAGCCGGGATGGCCGTGCGCCTGAGCTGCCGGCACTCCTGACGCTGGAAGAAGTGGAAATGATCACTGAGTTCGGCGCAGTCCACGTTCCCGGAAAACCCGGGTCGTCCTGACGGCCACAGTCCGGGCTGGTGCGCGGCTCTACCGTGGAGCGTCGGGATCTGATGCGATCTCTGGCGCTGGCTCCTGGCGATGAGGGCAAAAGTTGCCGCTGATGCGAACGGAGAGATGCCCTGCAGCCGGACGGACTCCGGGCCGGGATCACCGAAGCTGGGGCGCTTTCGCACAGGACCTAGCGGTCCAACGCCGAGCCCGTGCCGAGCATCTTTCCGCCACGCCGATGACATGCTGGGCGGGGTCGGCCCGCTACCCGCCGCCTCCAGGCCTCGGGCCGAATTTCGTCACACGCCAATCATGTCCCCTGGAAGCTTCGCGTTTATCCCGGCGATCGGTAGCGCAAGCGAGGGGATCCAGGCCGGCGCAGAAGTGAAAGATGTACGCCGCCATCTCTGATCTCCGAAGTACGGTCGAGGCCCGGTCCGGGGCGCGTCTGGTCACTCACCAAAGGTCATCGAAGCCGGGCTGGGCAGAACAGCTTACGCAGTGTCAGCAATCTGGAAATTGCCGGAGGCGGATGCGTCCGGGCCGCTGGATCGCCAAAAAGTTATGGTATAAAGCCTAGGCGGCAGGAAGCGATTCGATAATGTTGATGAACCGGGTAGTGACGAGGGGTGATGGGTGATGGCTGTCGCTGCTCTCATCCTCACCGGAGTTTTTGCCCTGCTCGACGTCGCGCGCCACGTGATCCAGCGTCACCGCACGGGCGACGCCGGGATCCGGCAGTTCTCGGTGGGGCCTGGATCCCTGCAATGGTGGGCGCACTGGGGCATGGAATTCGGCACCCTGATCACGGGCGTGGCCGCGCCTATCGCAGACCTGACCGGACTCGCGCCGCTCGAGGTTCTGGACCACCCGGTGGCTCGCGGTGTCGGCACGGCACTTGCCGTGCTCGGCATCCTGGCTACCTTCGCCGCCCAACTTGCGATGGGAGCATCCTGGCGTATCGGTGTGGACGAAACCGAGCGAACCGTCCTGGTCACTTGGGGCCCGTTCCGGCTCGTCCGCAACCCGATCTTCAGTGCCGTGTTCCTGGCGTTCCTGGGCCTGACGCTGATGGTGCCCAACGTGGTCGCGGTCGCCGGGTTCGCCGCCATCCTTGTCGGCACCCAGATGCAGGTGCGCCGGGTGGAAGAGCCATACCTGCGCCGTACGCATGGCACCGCATATACCGACTACGCCTCACGCGTGGGCCGATTCCTGCCCGGCATCGGACGGCTACGGTCTGACCCGCGGAATGGGCATTGATGTCCGGCAAGTGACGGCAGGCTGCATGGCCAACGACACCCGCCATCAAAGCCGCCAAGTGCAGGAACAAAAAGACAAAGACCTTGAAATCACCAAGCTCGCCGCCAACCTGCACAGGGCCAGCGTCGGAAATGATACTGCCGCGGCCCGGCCCGAACATAGTGGATCTTAGGAGGCGCACCGGGCGGCTTCGGAGCACCAGCTGGCCTTTATCGGCACGGACTGAAGGATTCCCGGGAGTCTGAGAGGACCGCTGCGAAGGAGGCCGGAATCGTTCGTTTTCGTGCACGGACACACTGCCAGTTCCTGCGAGCTCCTGCGGTCGTCAAGTTTTTGAGACAGTTCTCGTTGTTGTTGGTTAGGCGGCCAGGGGTTCCTGGACGGTGGTTTGGTAGGTGGTGTGGGCGGTTGCTGGTGGTGTGCCGGCCGGCTCGGCGGTTGGGCTGGCGGCGGTTGTACCAGCCCTCGATGTAATCCATCACGGCGGTCCGGGCGGCGAGCCTGGAGGCGAAGCGGTGGTTCCGGGCCATCCTCAGGGCCGCAGTGCATAGGCTCGCGCGCATGTGTTCGGCCATGGCCCAGCCGATGACCATGCCGGAGAACAGGTCGATGACGATGGCCAGGTAGAGCCAGCCCTGGCCCGTGCGCAGGTGTCAGGAGTACCGGCAACACCCCGACCAGCAAGTGTCTGGTCCCCGGCAAAGCATGCAGTGCTCGTAGAGCTGGCATGCGCGCTGCGGTTGCCAAGGCCTGAGCGCAGGGAACCCTTTTGTCGTTGCGCTCTTAAGCCATGCGAATATAAGGAAATTAGGAGACGGTTGAGGCCGTCCGGGGCAACAGCTGGTTCCATGACAAGTTCTGCGGAGGGCACGTAACGGTGAACGACACTTCAGGGTTCTGGCGTACTGACCCTGCCACGCTCCGTGACGTGGTAATCGACCCCGAAGGCTTGGAGGCCGCCTTCGCCAATGGCTGTCCGCCTCTGGAGCGTGTCCGGTTTCTGGCGCTGCTCAACCGCGAGGGTGAGGCTCTTCATGAAGGCCTCCAGCTGCTGTCTGACGTCCCCGACCGGGGCGAACTGTTGCTGGTACTCGCCCAAGTCGTCCAACGCCACTACCGCTGGCATGAAGCCGCGCAGCTGCAGGAGGAGGCACTGCAGCTGGCCTCCACCCGTTTGGAAGAAGCAGTAAGGCATCAAATCGCGCGGCGGCTCTTCGACGAAGCCCGCTACAGTGACGCTGCTGCGGAGTTTTCAGTGGGAGCATCTGACCTCTAGGGCCAGCACCAGCTCGCAGAGAAATCCCGACAAGCCATGCAACGTTCCCATCAAGTGCACGCCAACGCATAACGCCTCCAGATCTGGCGCAAAGGCATCGCCGATCTTCCGGTACATCATGACGTGAGGTCAGCCCTCACAGTCAGTGCAGTATGCGTGTCCGTCTTTCTCAAACGCGATCTGGGAACGGTGCCGGACCAGGAAGCAGGAATAGCAGGTGAACTCGTCATCTGCCTGAGGGATGACTTGGACAATCAGTTCTTCGGCGACAAACTCTCCTCCCGGAATGCCAAAGGTGTCCATGTCTTCTGCTTCGTCAAGCTCTCGCACAACGCTTCGGGCGTCCGGGGCGTTCGCCGACTTTAGCGCCTCCAGCGAATCATTCTGCGATTCCTTGACGTCTGTGCGGAGCTCGTCGTAATCAGTTGCCACTAGGTACTACTCTTTCTTGCTAACGGATATGTCGGACATGCAACGTACACCGTGGCGCCGTTGTTCCTTGGCAACGCATGCCGTCGGATCGCTGCCCTGCACGTCCGCTGCCTGTACTACGGCGAGCTAACGAAAACCGGCGAGAGAATAGGACGTTTCGCCCGAAGGGCCGCATCGCATCGTGCCGAGCAGCCTGTCAACAGTACCCTGAGCCGAATACGTTTCCCGGCTGAGGCCTGTCGGGGACCGACTTGCCTGGCGGACTACGGGACGGGTACGGGGACCCTTCGGGCGCCCAAATCCGTTCGTCGGGCAACCCAAAAGCCGCCCGTCGGCAGTACGGAATCTACAAGAACAATGGCCAGTACCCGGCCGGTCCACTGATTTTTCCGCCACAGGAACAGGGCCAGAAGTACGTAGGCGACGAACAGCGCACCGTGCACAGGGCCCAAGAGTTGAACTCCGCCCGCCTGCCCTATCCCGTACTTCACGATCGTTGCCAGGATAAGCAGCAGCCATGACGCAGCTTCAGCCACGGCCAACACTCGGAATACACGCAGAAAGTCCATGGGACCAAAAGTTAGCAGCATTGGCTGGGAGAATGCCGGGGAGCGTTCTGATCCGATCCGCCAGCATGACCCGTACCACTGCCGCGTCAAAGTCCGGGACTACCTGCCCGCGGGCTCCGGCGGAAGTATGGCCTACCGTGACCATCGGGCGGCCGCTTCGCGTTACGGCGCCGGGGCGGTTCGCTGTAACGGGTAATACAAGTCGGTGCACGAAGCCATCACCTGAGCTGTGATGGCGCCCTTGCCGCAAGCTGACGCCTGGCGCTTCGCCGCACCCAGGTTAGGCGCCTCGTCGCTGGGTCGCCAGGGGTGGCTTTCAGCGGCTGTTGGCCGGCGCACGGTTTGCGTATTACTATGAGCCTTAGTAGATGAGGAAGACGGCGGCGCCAATGCGCTCCTGGACAAGGATATCTACCGTCGGCGACGACGCTTCGTTGCTTTCGGTCGTAGCTTCAACAGGCACCGCGCTTGCTGTCGGCACGGGGCGGATGCACGAGCAGATGACGTACGGCATGCCGGACATGGCCGGCGGCCGACCGGAAGCCCTCAGACACGTACCTGAGAATTATGGAGGCTTACTATGAGTGAAGTGCTTCTTCCCTTGGCTCTGCTGGCATGCCCGCTGACCATGGGGCTGATGATGTGGTTCATGATGCGTGGTGGTAAAGACAGCTTGGAGCCGTCCCCGCCAGCTGACAACGACGCCGAACTGGCAGAACTCCGTGCCCAAGTTGACCAACTGCGCGCGGCCCAGCGGGAAGCCGCAGACACCACCGTGGAGCCGCCTGCCACAGCTGACGGATTCCGATGAGCGGGCTTGTGCTCGCCGCGGCGGTCCTTGTGGCATCGCTGGCCCTGACGTACTTCTTCTGTCTGCGTCCGATGCGCCGGGGCCGGTGCGCCATGGCGCCCAAGGCCCAGGCCGACGGACATTTCGCCGCTCCGGTGGATCGCGAGGCTGAAATCGCCCGCCTGCGCGACGAGATCGCGGCGCTGTAGGCGGCAACCCCGACCCGCGAATCCCGCTGACCGCCATAGTGGCCTGACGGCGGAAGACCGAAGCCCGGCAACGGCTGACTTATCTGGTGCTGCCGCCGCGGTCTGCCTCTGCCCGCACACCATTCGACCCGGACAGGCCATCCATCCGGCATCTGCCCCCAAACTGCAAGGATCAATACGTGCCTACTGCATCCAAACCCACTGCCATCAAAAAACCCCAGCCGAAAACTTCCAAATCCGGGCGTAGGATCAGCCGACGCTGGGTGGCCATCGCCACCGCCGCGGTGATCGCTCTCGGCGCCGGGATAGGTTTCTTTCTGGCCACGAGCGGTGGGTCCAGGGATGGGGCGACGGCCGCGGTAAAGCCGTATGTGGGCGGGGACCTGCACGTGCTGACAGCCCTCGGGGACCGGCTTTATGTCGGCGGGCACGACGGCGGGGCTGTCTCCAGCGACAACGGCAGGACCTGGACGCAGCTGGCCTCGTTGAAGGGTGCGGATCCGATGGGTGCGGCAGCCAGCGGGGACTCGACGCTTATCGGGGGGCACCCCGGCCTGTTCCGGTCCACGGACGGGACCACCTTCAGCAAGGTCACGGGCCAGGGCGGGCTTGGGGATGTCCACGCCCTTGGCGGTGCCGGAGGCACCGTCTACGCCGGAACCGCGGCGCGGGGGTTGCTGGCCAGCAACGACGGCGGGGCGAGCTGGGAGGCCCGTAACGCGGAGGCCGGCAGGATGTTCATGGGGGTGATCCTGGTCGATCCCGCCGACCCGCAGCGGCTGATTGCCCCTGATATGTCGGCCGGCCTTGTGGCCAGCGCCGACGGCGGCGTTACCTGGAAGCCGCTGGGCGGTCCGGGCGGGGCGATGGCGGCAGCATGGGACCCGACCAACACCGGGCGGCTGCTTGCCGTCGGCATGGCCGAAAGCGCCATGAGCAACGACGGCGGTAAGACCTGGACCCCCTTGACGATGCCCCAGGGCGCAGCCGCAGCGACGTTCTCCCCGGACGGCACAACAATCTATGCCGCGGCGCCCGCAGGCACGACCGCTGCCGTCTTCGCCAGTACCGACCAGGGACAGACCTGGAAGGCTCTTAACTGAGTCCCGACCGCCAACGTGCGGACGCTGCTTTAGAGCTGCTGGTTGTGGATGCAGGATCAGGTCTGTAGTCCGCTTCAGCTGTCCTATCCGCCGAGTCCTCAGCGTTAGAGGCCTGGGGGATTACTATGGAACATAGTTGTGTTCGGCCGCTCCGGCCGGACACGGAGAGGCGCAGGTTGTGGCACGTCAGCTAGGGGAACTGGAACAGCTGGTGATGGACCGGATCTGGTCCCGGGACCATCCCGTTGCCGTGCGCGAGGTCCTCGAAGACTTGCAGCGCGAACGGGTCCTGGCCTACACGACAGTGATGACCGTGATGGACAACCTGCGCCGCAAGGGCGTGCTGACGCGGAAAAAGGCCGGACGGGCCTTCCTTTACCGCCCTGCGCAGACCCGCGAACAGCACGCGGCCGCCTTCATGGGCGAGGTCCTGGCCGGCAGCCGTGACCGGCAAGTGACGCTGCTGCACTTCCTGGAGCAGATACCCCCGCATGAGGCGGCCCGACTGCGCGAGGCGCTGGACGCGCGCCGTCCGGAAGGGGACGAGGCCGGCCGATGATTGCTCCGGTGATGCTGATTCTTCTTGGGCTGATGCTGGCGCTGCTGGGCCCTGTCGTGCTGCGGCGGAGCAGCTGGCTGGAGCGTTGCCCGCGGATAGGCATTGCCGCCTGGCAGGCTCTGAGCTTCTCGCTGGTGTCAACAGTCATACTCGCCGGTGCGGCACTGGCAGTTCCGGTCGTGCCGTGGACCACGGATCTGGCGGAACTCGTCCGGGCCTGCGCGATGGCACTGGTTGAGCAGTATTCCACTCCGGGCGGCGCCGTCGTGAGTACTACCGGCATCGTAGCCGTTCTCGCCCTGCTTGCCAGGGTCGGATACAGCGCGGCCAGGGGCCTGAGAGCCGCAGCCAGTACCAGAAGCCGGCAGCTGCAGTCCCTGGCGTTGATCGCCCGTCCCCACCGTGACGTGGACGCGCTTGTGGTCGAACACCAGGCCGCGGCCGCGTACTGCCTTCCCGGCCGGGGCGGCAGGATTGTTTTGACCAGCGCCGCCCTGGCGGCCCTGGACCGCGGTCAGCTCGACGCCGTGATGGCCCACGAACGGGCACACCTGCGTGGACGCCACCACCTCATTCTTGCAGTGGCCGATGCCCTGCGTCATGCCTTCCCGGGCGTGGCGGCCTTCCGCGAGGCCCGGAGCGCCCTGGGGCGGCTGGTGGAGATGCTGGCCGACGACAACGCCGCCCGGTGCGCCGACCGCCTGACAGTGGCCACGGCCCTGGTTCGGATGGCGGAGCACGGCGCGACCCCCGCGGCAGCGCTCGGAGCCGGGGACGAATCCGCGCTGAGCCGCGTCCGGCGTCTCGTCGCACCTGCCCGGCCACTGGGGGCAGGGCAGACCGTTGTCGCAACGCTGGCAACCGGGGCATTGCTGGCCCTGCCGATGTTCTTCGCGGTCGTCCCCGCGTCCGCGGCCGGCGCGATGCCGCCCTGCCCTGCCGATGGCATCGCAAGAGCGACTTGACCTGGACCGGTTATGCTTTCCCCGCGTTTAGGCGGGGCCCGGCAATCCCGAAGCGCGTGCCGACCTACGCGACTGGCACGCCTCGGCGCGGGCACCAAGAGATGCAGCACATAGAAGAGACGGTGTGCTCAACCACATCGACTACGAAATCGTCCTCGCAACCGGGTTCGGGCTCAACACGCTGAAGCCGGTCGACGGGATCCTCCGCGGCTACTTCGGGCGGCTAACCTCCCAAACGTCCGCCTCCGGCGTGCTGGTCGACGCCATCACCCTGCTGCGCCTCGTGCGGGCGACGTTGCCGCGAGGCGGGACCACCATCACATCGAATGAAGCGGAAGCATGGACCGAGGACTTGGAGAGGGTGGTTGAAGCCGAGCTGCGTGCAAGCGCCCGGGATGAATGCGAAGGCGGGCCTGCTGGCAGCCGGCGCGATCCTCGCTCTCGGTCCCTGGGGCTTCACGCCGGAGGAGCTCCACGAAGTCTCCGGCCCTGGTCCGTTGATCTCGGAGATCCACCAAAAACTGAGCGCCGCCAAGCGGGAAGGACGCGGGCTCCCGGCTGTGCCGTCCGACGCGGAGCTGCGCGACCTCGAAGCAGGCATGAGGCATTTGGTCGACCTCGTGGAGTCTCCCGGCGGCTCCGATGGTACCCCTGGATGACCTATGTCGATCTTCGATTTCACAGCGCCTGCCCTAATCGACCACCCTGACTATCTCAAGGTGCGCCAAGCGCTGGACTATGTAACGATCGAGCGCTCGGGGCGGGCTTCGGCAGAAGATCGGGCACAAAGTGGCACCGTGGCCCTCCAAGGAGACCGGGCCTTGGACGCGACGCGCCTCGTGAGATTCATTCCGCGATCCGTGTCGTCGTCTGTGGCTTGTGCCGGGCCGCTATCGATGGCGAAACGCTCCGTGGCTGCGGTGCCGGGTCGTGCGCAAGGGCGGGCGGTTCCATCAGTGGCCCTCCTTCGGATGGTGTTTGGGGTGCGGGCGAGCGGGACGACGAGGACAGACCGGTGCTGGCGGTGGGTGAGATGGACCGCGACGGACTCGACCAGCGACTCCTCTGCGACGGTGTCTCTGCCAAGCTGGTTGACGACTGTGGCGGGATCGACGGGAGTGGTCCGCAGGCGCTCTGAGCCGGTCGCCGACATTCAGGCGGCAGCGAAATTGCTGCGTCGCGGGTGGGTTCCCGTGAGCGCAGCCACCTCGCCACCGCCCTCTCCGATCAGGGTTAGCGGGACGGCGAGGCTGAAGGTGCCGGCCTCGCTGCCGTAGTTGGTGGGCTTGAGGGCTGATTCCTGATCATCGTCTCGGGCGGTTCGGGAAACGCTTCCGTGGAGTACAGGCCGGCGACCTGAGACATGTAATTTGCCCACTGTGGGCCAGCGATCATGTACCCGTCGATGCCTTTGTAGAACTTGCCGTTGATGCTTACGTTTTGTCCTGCGCGTTGTTGTCCCTCCAGCGCGTCCCCGAAGAAGGAGGCTGTAGCAAGTCCTCGAGTGTAACCCACCACCCAGGTGGCGCCGTTGTTGTTTGAAGTACCCGTTTTAGCGGCGGCCGGTGTTCCGGCGGGGATCTTAGGTGTGATGTATACCCCCGAGCCTCGTTTGAGGACATCTTGAAGCACGTAGTTCACGCCCTTGGCGACGTCCGGTTTGAGGGCCTCGCGGCAGGTGGTTCCCGGGACGGGGAGTTCGCTTCCGTCGGCCTGCGTGATGCGAACCAGGGCTCGGGGTTCACAGTATTGCCCGTCGTTGGCGAATGTAGCGTAGGCGTTGGCCATGTTTAGAGGCGATACGCCGGTGCCTCCCAGGAGATTGCCGAGTTGATGAATGTTCACGGGCGTGCTGTCCAGGCCGTTGCGCACCCCCAGAGCGTCGACTACTTTCTGGATTCCGCAGAAGTCCAGTTGGGCTGCCGAGGCGAATGTGGCGGTGTTGATGGAGTTGTACAGCCCGTAATTTACTGGCATGGGCCGGTAGAACCCTTCCTCGGCGTTCTGGAGGTCGTCCGCGGCATCCAGACGGGCAGCTTTCTGGACCGTGCTGTAGGCGCCGGAAACCTTCCCGCACGTCGATTTCCATGGGAAGCCGACCGGGTAGACGCGTTTGGACGCATCCACTGTCGCGGTGATGCTTTTGCCCTCGTTTAACCATTGGGCGAATATGAACGGTTTCATGGTGGATCCAGGTTGAAAGCCACCGGCCCCGTTAAGGTCGTTCCCGGCGGCGTCTTTGGCATCGACATTAAAGTTCAGCTGCGTGTCGAATTTCCCGTCCTGCGGCAGGTACACGGTGTTTTGGGCCATGGCCAGGATCTTCCCGGTTCCTGGCTGCACGGTGATAAGGGATGCGCCCCACTTGCCAAGGTTTGGCCCGGCAGTGGCATCGACTTGCTGTTGCGCCGCGTTCTGCAGCCTGCTGTCCAGAGTGGTATTGATCGTCAGGCCGCCACGGTATAGCCTCCTTTCCCGTTCCGACACGTTGGAGCCGTAGGCCGGGTCGTTGAGCACCAACCGCGCAACGTAGTTGCAGAAGTACGGTGCCATTTGGGCGCCGGCGCAGCCTTGCCGGGAGGGTGTGAGCTGCAGGTCAGGTCCGGTCGCGACCGCGGCGTCGTACTCTGCCTGTTGTATTTTCCCTTGCGCGAGCATGTTGCCCAGGACCTGGTTCCGGCGGGCGATGGATTTGTCCGGGTTTACGGCTGGATCGTAGAAACTCGGGCTGTTCACCAACCCGGCAAGGAGGGCGGCCTGCGGCAGGGTTAATTCCTTCGCGGTCGTGTTGAAGTAATACCGGGCCGCAGCTTCGGCGCCGTAGGCGTCCCGGTTGAAGAACACAATGTTCAGGTACCCCTCAAGGATCTGTTCCTTGGAGAACTTTTTCTCCAGGGCGATGGCCAGCTTCATCTCCCGCAGTTTGTCGCCAATTTCCTTTTGCCCGTTGAGGACTATTTCGGATTCGCGGCCCGAAGAAGCAAGGGATTCGTTGATGACGTTGGTGACATACTGCTAAGTCAGCGTGGAGGCGCCCTGCCGGGCGCCGGTGGTCAGGTTGCGTGCCAGGGCACGCAGGATACCCTGCCCGTCGACTCCGCCGTGCTCGAAAAACCGGCTGTCTTCAATCGCCACGATGGCGTCCTTGAGGTACGGAGACATCTCATCCAGCGGAACGCTGGAGCGGTTCTCCGCGTAAAAAGTGGCGATGATCTGTCCGTCCGAGGCCAGGACCTTGGTGGATTGTGAAGGAGGTTCGACCGCCAGTTCGGCCGGCAGACTAGCGAACAGCGCATTGGAGCCGCTCAGAGCCGCCCCTGCCACCGCTGCCCCGGGCACCAACAAACCAGCAACCAGGACGCCCGCCAGAACGCTGGCCGCCACAAAACCCAGCAGCTTCCCCGGCCCAGTTGCACGCGTGCCGGACCACCGCCCAGCCGGTGGAATATCGCTCATAACATTTCCCTTCTACAGTTCTGATGCTTGCTGAAATCAACCCGGTCTTCGGCGCCCGGTACTGTCACGCGCACGGCTTGTGCCCGGCTACCTGATCTGGTCCGCCGGCAGGGCACTGTAGGCCGGGACGGAACCCGAATGTCGGGTATGTGGCGGATGGGGTCCTGAAGACGCGGAGCCTCCGGTGCCGCGCCAAGAGGGTCTCCTCCCTGCCCGCGAGCCTGAAAGCCACACTCCAGCGCAACCAAGCGCCTTGGGAACTGCTCCCGATGTGGAGTGGGCCTGGTTGTTGTAAGGAGAGTTGTGTCCCGGATTCAGACTGTCAGCAGTGGGGACGTTGGCGTGAATTTGCCGCAACGGTCCCGGGGCTGCGCCGGGAGAGCCTTTTTTATCTCCGGCTAATTGTTTATGTCCGGCTGATACAGAAGTCACCGGGCGACGGCGCAGCACCTAGATACACATAGTGGGGGCGCTCGTCATCAGTCCTGGGCGCGGCCTGGGTGTCAAACGCTGCAGAAGGTGGCTGCGCCGACAATGAAGTCTTGGCTGCTGAGAGGACGCAGCTCGAGCCAGTGTGTGACATGTTGGGGCAATCAGCGGCAGTGATGCAGGAAGACCGGCCGCCGGCTTTGCCCTCACCACCAGCCGAAACGGGGGAGTGAGCACTCTCGGCGGCGGCGGCGATGTTTGGGCCCCCCGACACCGAGGTATTGGCCGCCGTGGCATGAGCGCCGGCCAATATGTGCAGAGCCAACATAGCGGCAGCACGGACAGAAGAACGGTCACCAAGCCCGCCCGCCGGAGAGACGACGCGACGGGGCCGATTCGGGCCACAGTCATAGGGTCCTCCTTCCGCAAAAGCACTGGCACGTATAAGAGTAGCGGCAGGCGCCGAAAGTGCCGTGCACTTCGGGCACCTGCCGGTACAACTAGGTGGCTCAATGGGCTGCTCCGCGGTGTCGGAGGTTGGGAAGGGCCGGGTTCCGGGAACCCTTTCGCGCCGAGGTCTGCTTCATCTTTTGCCGTTGGCCGGGTCCTGTGCACCTTCCGGCAGCCCGGCCTGCCACTGTTCGGTTGCGGCCAGACCAGTGCCTCGGCCTCTGAGACCCATCCTGACCTGAAACGCGCCTGTCCCGGGCGTCCTCTAGAGTGTAGAGATGCGCCTGCTGCACAGAATTACCTCCCAGGCCGGGCGCTTCGGCTGGTTCGGCATCTCGGCGGCGGCTGCAGGTGTTTTCCTTACGGCGTGCTCCCAGGTAGTGGACGTAAAACTCTGCGAAGGACGCGGCAAACCCGGCATGCGCGCCGATGATGGTGGCTCTGCCCAATTCTGTCGGGGACGCGACGTCGGGCAAGACCAACAGCCAAGCCACAGCCGCATGGGGAGATCCCTCCCGGTTGATCCTCCGTTGCGGCGTCAACGTCCCTGGCCCCACCACGGACAGGTGCGTTAGCGTCAACGGGATCGATTGGCTGATCAAGGAAGGGGATACGGTGTGGACACTGACGACCTTTGGCCGTGATGCTGCCACCGAAATTCTGATGAATCCAGACCAGATCCCTTCGGCAACGGCCTTGGCGGATCGTTCCGCTCCGGTAGCCAAGATCCCGGCAACAAGAAAGTGCCTGGGGCAGGAAGACAGCAGGTGAACCAGGAAGGTGTCCACGTGTGAACCTATCCCTCACCGAGTCCACACGTTATTACCGGAAACAGCCGCTCCGGCCGGGAAACTCATCAATGGAGCGTCCTGTATCTGGAGCTGCCCCAAGGAAACGGCATTGCCGGACGACAACAAGCCCGCCTGGCTTAGGCTGCCCCACGGAGGCCATCATGTTATGGCTGAACGGGGTGTAAGCCACCGCTGCAGCAGTGGGCAAACCGAGGCTTCACCGGAGCACGCACGGGCAGGACACGATCTCAGTCAAACGTTCCACCGCACCCCGAGACCTCCCCGTCCCGCTGGCGCTGTGGGGAGATCTGGCGGACTCCCTGCTGCGAACCAGGAACAGGGCCGGCTCGGCTTTTGCATCCCATTTCAGCTACATGCCTAAATGGCGCGGCTCCCGCGTCGTTGATGTGTCAGGACAACACCCATGAGCAAGAAGTACATGACCATCTCGTCGGTTGCCGTTGCCGCCGCTATCGCCGTGACCGGTTGCTCAGCTGACTCCGGCAGCAGCATGCCCGGGATGAACCACGGCGGTGACGGTCCCGTGCCGTCATCAACTTCCCCGGCGGCTGCCAGCTCCCCGACCGCAACGGACCCGGCCGATGTCGCGGGGACCGGTTCAGACCGCCGAATAATGAGAATGCCCCCCTGACGGTGGGCATCGCCGGGGCGTTGCCCACTGTGGCCGGAGGAATCTTTTACTTGGCGCAGCGTCGGTCCCGGAACTCGGGCCACCAAGGCCGTTCCAGACGAGGGTGACAGGTGCAGCAGGTGCCCCGCCTTGCGTAGATCCTACTGGCTTCCCCAGCAACAGACGGGCTCCGGTTGACGCCCAGGAGCTCCATTAGCTTCATCCACCACCACCTCGACGGATCCGACACTGGCTCGAAGCTGCGCTCCATACATTGTCAGCTACGCCCAGACCGGGTGATCCCGGATTGGAACCAGCTGGTGGAAAACACCTTCAATACTGCCGGCATCCCTGTGGGAGACACGGGCCCGATGTTCAGAATTACGCCACCCCGATTTCCAGCCAGTCTGGCCAGCTCGGGACCTATATCGGCAACAGCCAGGTCCTCGGCTCCGGTCTGAAGGGAATAACGAAACCGCGGTTCACCCGCTACCTGAATGACCGCCAAGGGCGCCGTCACTATCGTCCGCGCCGGAAAATGACAGCCCTTGGCAGCCCGCCTAAGGCTCGCGATGGAGACGGTCGCGTCCCGGGAATCCCCGCGGTGTCCTTTATAGTCCCAGCCTGTCGAGGAGGGCGTCCTCTTCGTCATCGGAAGTGTTGCGTTTGCGGGCTTTGTCCTCCCGGCGGACCTGTAAAGCCGGGTCGTGGGAGCCGCTCTGCCTCTGGTCCTCGTGTTCCTCCTTGGCAATACGGGCCTGTTGGCGGGCCGCGTGCCCGAACCCAACGAAGGCAAGTATTCCAAAGGTGAGCCATTGCATCGCGTACGAAAGGTTCGATCCTTCCTGAACAGCCGGCATGGAGAGCTGTTGCGGCGAAACGTCGGGCGCAGGCGACTCGGAGGCCATCAGCCCGTAACTGCCGGTCAACAGTGGGTACTCCAACTGCTTGGCATAGACAGGCAGGGCGATACTCGGCAATTGACCCTCAGGCGCCGTCCTACCCTCAAGCGCCTGCTCGGACGGTTTGATCCGGATTATAACCTCAACATTTCCCGCTGGTGGAGATGGGACAACATCGGGGTACCCAGACCTTAAGTTGCCGATGGGTAACCAGCCCCTGTCCACTATCACCGTGTCGCCCGTGCCGAGTCGGAAGGGAACAAGAATCTCATAACCGGGCGCGGAATTGTTTGGCCGGTTCCTGACAATCCGCTGATCCTGGGGCAGATATCGACCACTAAGCGTCACCGTTGTCCATTTAATTTCCGGATCAGACACCGAAAAATACTGTTCCACCTGCTCGAACGGCACAGGAGGTTTTACGTAGTTTTGCTGGACGCGCCGGATTTCAGCAACCGCCTGGTTGCGCCGATCCATCTGCCATTTGCTCAACCCTGCGCAGGCCGCCGCGACAACAACGGCAAGGACCAGGAAGCTCAGCCAGCGCCTTGTCAGCAGGAACCGGTAGTTCAAGGCGACCTCCTCTGGAGACGTGGGGGCTCAATCAATCCCTGGGTGGCGGGTTGTTTGAGGAACCGCATACGCGGTATCAGGCGTGGCAGGTTTGGGGTAAGGCGCAGGAATGCCGAGAACACCCATCCAGCGTAACCGTGCTGAAGGAAATCCTTTGCCTGCTCTCAGACGGGACGGCGCTCCCCAATTGACGTGACCAGAGGCCCCCGCTTGAAGATTGAGACTTCGGGAAGCACGCCCGCGCAACTTCGGATGACGTTGCGGCAGGCATAAGCGGCCGTCGAATGCGACAGTTCCTGGCCGCCATGCTCCTCGATGAGCCTGGCAAGTATGGCTGTAACAGGTTTGGATGGCCTCGGTATGACTAATCAATATCCGGCTGTGTCCTTGATCAGGGAGCCGGCAGAGACCGTTTCCGCAGGGTATCTGTCGGAGGACGAACGGATCACGATTGCGGACCGCTACCGCGGCGGGCACAGTCTTTGCTTAAACGTGCAGGAGCTGGGCAGGGCGCCGTCGACGTTGAGCCGGGAACCGCCGAAACCGGCACCAATGCGGCAGTTACCGCCACACCATGCGCAGAAGCTGGCCCGCACCCGCCGTCAACGCCCCGGGCAGGGCAAGATCGCCGGGAGACCCGAACTGCGGGAATTCATCCAGAAGCACTTGAACAAGTGGTGGAGTCCGGCTTGATCTGCCGCAGGATCAAGGCCCTTTTCCCTGACCGGCCTGAGCTGCATCTGGTGCACGAGACCACCTAGGAGGCCCTGTATCGAGCGGGCGCACCGGCGGTGGGTTCGGTCAACCGATGGACGAGCAAGCCCTATCTGTCCCGCGGGTATGCGCCTGCACCGGTCAACAACGCACTGATCCGCGCGAACAACTCCACCTTGACTCCGGCCAGACCAGCCCTCCGCCGTATCCATCGACTGATGAATCCAAAGTTGAAGCTGGGGCGATATAACCGTCACAAGTGCCCGTCGAGTCATAACGTGGGGCCAGAATGACCGTCCTACCGGCGCCACAAACCTGTCACAGCCAACGGGGATTCAGGTCCCGACTGTCCTTGGAAGCACCCTTGTTGGGCCATCCTCACCTACCAGCGGTAGAGTTCTCCATGACGCCCTTGTTAGGCGTCATGGAGAACTCTAGATTGCAAGCGTCCACCGTAGCCGTTGGTCCTTTGGGACGGGATTTGGAGCAGTGGCAGGCAAGCAAGGAAAACATGATTAATCGGGACGAAAACCTCCAGTTCTCCTGTTTCTGGCCCTCAGGCCGGCATGCCGCTGTCGTCCAGACGGCTGGTCCTGGTTGCTGCTGCATGCATCCTCGTCGGAATTTTGGCGGGGCGGTTCCTGTTCGCAGGGCTGATTTTGGCGGCAGCGGGAATGGCTGTACTCGCGGTCGCTTTGTCGTATGGAACTGGCAGCTGCCGGTTCTCCCCGGTGACTTGGGTTGTCTGCGTCGCCGGGGCTGTGTGGACTGCAGCGACTGCCGGGTACTGGCTGTCAGTGACTACAGCTGCCGACACTGCACGAGAGGTTCCTGCTATTGCGTCGCCGCTGTTCGACACTGGCGCGGCCAGTCTCGTCATCATGGCCGGAGGAGTAGTGACCGCAGCCGTTCTACGGACAGTGAGGGGACGGAGGCTTTCGTGATACCGGCGTTGTCATCCTTGTCGTGGAGGAGCTGCGGCGACGAGCCGGCGCTTGACATATCGATCGAAGGCCACGGACGTCCCCCGAATCGGGCCGCGAAAGATTTCCCATGCGGGGTTAGCTCCTGATGGCTCAGGGACAAGGGCGCCCCCATGCCGGGCACGGCTCATCATCTACTGTGACGGGCTCCCGCTGGCAGGCCAACCGGTTACTCCTGGTGATCCTGGCTCCGCTGGCACTGCTGACGTTAGTGGCCATGATCTGGATGTGGCCATCAGGCAGCAGGGAAGGCATCGCCCTCAACAACCCTTATTCCGGCGCCCCCGGGGCCACGTTCGAGAGCGGCAGAATTCAGCGGGTTCTGCACGAAGGTTGCGTTCAGGCAGGAAACCAGGGCAGTCAGGTCCAGGCGGACACGGAGTGCGTCTTTGCATTTACCGAACCGGACAAGGGCGGCACGCCTGTGAAAGTGATCATTAATCCTGATGTGGCAAAGTCCCATGGTGTCAAAGCGGGGGACAACATCACCTACGTTGACCTGTCGGCTTCCCCTGGCGTGGCTTCCAGCCCTGCGGCTCCGCGCTACATTTTCGTGGACTTTGTCCGCACGGTTCCTGTTCTGCTGCTGGCCATGCTCTACGCCGTCGTGGTGGTCACCGTGGCACGTTGGCGCGGGCTGCGTGCGCTTATGGGCCTCGTCGGGGCGTTTGCGGTTCTGGCAGCATTCATACTGCCCGGCCTGGCAGAAGGGAAACCCCCGGTGCTGCTGGCCCTTGTGGGATCTACCGTGATCATGATGGGCATGCTGTACTTCGCCCACGGGTTTTCCGCGCGCACGTCCACAGCTCTGCTTGGCACTGTGTTCGGGCTCGGCATCATCGCGCTGCTGGCCGCATGGTCAACGGATGCTGCGAACCTGTGGGGAAAAGCAGGTTTTGAAGCCTCAACCCTGTCCAGCATCTCCAGCAACATCTCGATCTCGGCGATCATCCTGTGCGGGCTGATCATCTCGGGGCTCGGGGTGCTGAACGACGTCACCATCGCGCAGTCATCCGCCGTGTGGGAACTCTACGAGCTTGCTCCGGAAACGACGGCGCACGACCTCTTCACGTCCGCCATGCGCATCGGCCGCGACCACATCGCCTCGACGGTTTACACCATTGCCTTCGCCTATGCCGGAGCCGCGCTGCCTGTCCTGATCATTGTGATGCTCTATGGCCGGCCGTTAGGGGAAGTGCTGACCAGTGCCGAGACCTCGGAGGAAGTGGTTCGCACGCTGGTTGGCTCTGTGGGTTTGGTCCTTGCGATCCCTGTCACCACCCTCATCGCCGTCCTGGTCGTCAAGGCAGAGGGCGCACGAACTCGGCCCGGCCGGCCCACGTCGTCAGGCATAACCGTGCCCCGGGACCGACCACCATTTTGGCCGGACAGTGCTCTGTGAGCAGCGGGGCGCGCAAAGAACAGCCGCCCCGCTGCTGGCTGGGTTTACTTAGCCAAGCGCGGCGAGGAGCTCATTGCATGCTGTCTCGCAGCGCTGGCAGGCGTCGGCGCAGATCCGGCAATGCTCGTGCATGCTGGCATGCTGTTCGCATTCGTCGGCGCAGGCTTTGCATGCTGTGGCGCACGCCTGGAGTACGGCGCGGGTGATGTTGGCGTCGTAGCCGGTGTGGCGGGAGAGGATGTTTCCCGTCGTGGCGCAGAGGTCGGCGCAGTCCAGATCTGTGCGGATGCACTTGACCAGTTCAGCGACCATGTCCTCGCTGAGACAGGCATCCGCGCACGCGGTACAGGCTTGGGAGCAGTCATAACAGGCTGCGATGCATTCGGCGAGTTTATGCTGGTCAATACCGCTCAGGTCCTTGGGGTAGGAGTCCAGGAGCTTGTGGGTTGTTCCATGTGTCATTTTTCTCTCCTTATCGTGTGGTTACGCTGACTGTGGTGCGTGCTGCAGTGCCGCGTGGTGGTGGCGGCCTCCGCGGTGTATGGGCTGTATCTTCTCCTGTCTCTATGGTGTTGGGACTGCTGTCCGTGACGGGCGGATGGACGGAATGAAGGCGCTGGGCCTACCGGGGCATGGCTTGCGCGTGAATTTTCAGGGCGCGGTCTTTGGCTTGTCGGGACGTTTCGGCTTGACGTGTCCTTCCGGCATGGCGGTACAGATCCTGGGCCCAGTCAAATTCCGCTGCGGCGGCCGCGTAGAGACCTTCGTCGAAAAGGCGCCTTCCTATCTGATGGCGCACGAGAGCTTCCCTGGTTCTGGTATGGGCCAGCCGGAGCGCTTCTTCGTGAAGCCGCGCGGCCTGCCTCCATTGGTAGGTCCTTTGGTAGGCATGGGCCAGGACAAGTAGAGCGTTGAAAGGATCCTCGGAGGTTTCCAGGAGCCCACGGCCTTCGGTGATCGCTTCATCCCCGCGGCCCAGCAGGGTGAGGAGCCAGACCCGTTCCACGGTTGTGCAGTCCGCGAGCCGCGACTCCATGGCGGCCCGGTCCACAACGACGTCCAGCAGCGTCCCTTGATCGGTACGCCACATTTTCTTCTCAGTTTCCATCAGTATCCATTCATTCCTGCTGTCCGAAAACGACTTCCTGGGTGAGCCGCCGACCATCCCCATGGGAACGGGCCATCAACAACGTTCCTTCCCGGACCGTGCAAGCTTTGCCGAGAGCCCACTTGGTTCCCCGCCTGGTCTCATTGAGCCTGCGCGCTGACGATCAGGGATTTGAGGGTGCCCTGGTCCGCCAGGCCAAGGATCCTGCTGGCAACCCGTCCCTGCTTGTCCAGGACAAGGGTGGAGGGTACGGCCTGGGGCGGGACGTACTGTGCCATGGCCAGCAAAATCCCGCCATCCTTATCCTGCATGCTCGGATAAGTGATCCCGAACGTCCGCTCGAAAGCAGTCGCGGCCTGTTCCTCGTCCCGGATGTTAACGCCGTAGAACCGGACTCCGTCGGGTTGAAACTGCTCCCAGAGGGACTCCAGGCGGGGGGGCTTCGAGACGGCAGGGGGCACAGGCGGCGTACCAGAAGTTGAGTACAACAACTCTGCCGGCCCAGGCCGCTGAGCTGATCACCGTCCCGTCGTAGAGTTTGCCGGTCAGTACGACCGGCGGGGTCTGCTGCGCGGGGGCATATTCGGTGACGGACCCATCCCCGGCGATGTAGTTCTTGTTATCGCCCGCCTTCGCTTGGTCGGTCAGCGCGTCAGTGGAGCCGCATCCTGCCAGGGCTGTGATGCCCGCTGCGCCCAGGAGGGCGGTGGCGACCAGTCTTCGCCGCGTCAGGACAGCGGCCGTTCTCTGGTCAGGCCGAGGGGGAGAGGGGGTGTGACTTGATGCACGATCGTCCCTTGCTGTTGTGAGTGAGGCCCGGTTCGCAGTGACTTCAGGAGGGGAGCAGCCCTCCCGGGTGCCCTGTGTTTGGGCCGGAGATTTTGGGAGTGTCCTTCGCGAGGCGGCCTGGATGACGTGGCTGGTGGCTCCCATCGGTGGCAGGGCGCGCTCTGGTGCCTTCGGTAACTGCGCGAACGCGGATGGCCCGGGCATCACGGCGGCCCCTGGGGTAGGCGGGGGCCGCTCAGGTGTTCGCTGTTCAGAGCCTCGAGCTGGTCGTCGGTGAGGTTGTCGTAGGAGATTGCTTCATTCCGGTCGCTGCGTGCGAAGCGGACGAACATAAGGATGATCAGTGGCACGTCGACTGTTTCTGCGAGGAACCACAGCAGGTCACCGGCGAGTTGTTGGTCGCGCAGCGGTCCCGGAAGCCAGCCAGCATGCCCGGTCAGGCCTTGCGTGGCCCCGTCCAGGATTTGCGGGCTGATCCGCATCATGATCCCGGGCACGGCGTCGGCGACCAGTTCAATGAAGACGTAGATGAACTCGACGATGATCATCGCGCTGACGGTTTTGGAGGAGGCATCTTCGATGATGGGCACGACCATCAGCATCCGGTCAGCGGCACGAGAAGTGTGAGGGCGACGTCCCAGAACGCGTCGGTCCGCAAGGGGTAGAACAGGGGGGTCAGGAAGAGCGTGAAAATTCCCAGGCCCAGCAACGCAGCGACCACCGTGTTGGCCAGGGCCCGCATCACCGGGTGTGCCAGGAACCGGTCCAGCCTTCCGGTCCCGGCGGTCCCGAGGGTTGCCCGGGCCAGGGTGAGGGGCTTACCGGCGGTGACGAGCAGCGGAACGATGAACAGGTATGAGGTGATTTTAAGGGTGAAGACCCAGCGCAGATCATGGCTGTACACGCCGGTGAACCCAAAGCTCAACAGCGCAAAGCTGCCCAGACCCAGGGCGTAGAACGTCGCGGTCCGCAGCCACGGCCACCGGGTCCGCAGCAGCCGGGCCCGTCGCAGGCCCCGCGCATAGAGCAGGGCGGCCGTGGTCAGGAGGGCCAGGGCCGGCCAGTTCATCGTCCAGGAGGTTAGGACGACATCCAGGGGCGGCATGTTAGTGGTTTTTCGTCTCGGTGCGTCCGGCGAGGACTGCGCCGGCGAGGAGAAGTAAAGCACCGGTGGGGTAGCCGATGAAGATGTCCTCGATGGGGCTCGGTCCCTGCCCTGTGGGTGCGAGGTGGGCGATCCAGTGGGCGATGGCCACGAGGGCGCCGAGGGCCATGAGGAGCTGCCCGGTGCGGACCAGCCGCCGGTGCCGCCGATAGCGTGACTGGAAATCGGTCGGTTGTTTTGGCTTGCGGTAGTTTTTCATGATGGGCCCTTTGGGAGCGGGTCAGCCGTTGGTTCCGCCGGTGCAGGCGGCCCCGGGTTCGGGTGCATTCGGCGATTGCGCGTAGGCGCGAATGAATACGGGGATACGGGCGTCGTCGGCTGCCGTTAGTTCGAGCTGTGTTCCCCATGCCGTCGCCTTAACCGCGGCTGTTTGGTTCGGGTCCGGGCTGAGGAGCACGTACGGTTTGTCCCGGGCCAGGCCGGTGAGTGTTGCGATGTCGGCGGCGGCGAGGTCGGGCTTGTAGGTCAGCCACACGGCGCCATGCTCCAGCGAATGGACTGCACTTTGTTCGTTGATGGGGGTGGTGTAGATGCCGCAGTTCGTCCAGATCGGGGCGTGGTCTCCTCCAACGCCCGGTTCCTGAGGATACTCCACAGCCGTTTGGACGTGGTTGCGGGACAGGCCAGTGAACGTCTGGACGCCTTGAATGGGTTTGCGGGCCTCGTCCGCCGCTTGGTTGCGTTCCTGGAGGGAGCCCACCACGGTGATGGCAACAATGGTGATGATGGCAGTCAGGAGCAGGCCAAAGCCGCCATAGACCAGAAGGTTCCATTTGCGTTGCTTTGCATTCTGTTTCGCGCGGATCGAGGCGACGATCGCCTGGTGTTCACTGCGTCGCTTGGCCGCGTTGCTCATAGCGGTGCTCCTTTGCTTTGAATGTCGGTAGTAGGCCGGGTCGTGCTGACGTTCCGATGCACTACTGCCGAGCGCGGCCGGCGCTGGCGGATCTGGAAGAGCACCAGCCCGGCGAGGAACACCAGCGCCGCAACCCAGGTGTTAACCCGGAGCCCCAGAATGGTGTTGGCGGGATCGGAACGGAGCAGCTCGAACACGAACCGGCCGGCGGTGTAGAAGGTGATGTACAACGCGAACACCGACCCGGCGCCTAACACATACCTGCGGTCCAGGAACATCAGCAACGACGCCGCCGCGAGGCACCAGAGTGATTCGTAGAGGAAGGTCGGCTGGAAGTAGCCGATGATGTCGGGGCTGCCGTCGGGTCCGGTCAGCGCCTGCCCGGTGGCCTGGTTCATGGCATGGATCTGGAGTTTCCAGGGCAGGTCGGTGGCCTGGCCGTAGAGTTCGTTGTTGAACCAGTTGCCCCAGCGTCCCAGCCCCTGGGCGATCAGCAGTCCCGGGGCAGCGGCATCCACGAACGCGGTGAAGGGGACCCCGGCGCGGCGGGCGCCGATCGCGGCGCCGACGAGTCCAAGAGCGACCGCTCCCCAGATCCCCAGGCCCCCTTCCCAGATCCTGAGCGCACCCCAAGGGTCTTTTCCTGGAGCGAAGTAGAGCTGGTTGTCGGTGATGACGTGGTAAAGTCTTCCGCCGACAATGCCGAACGGTACCGCCCAGGCCACGATGTCCAGGGTCTGGGCCGTGCTGCCGCCCCGGGCCCGCAGCCGCCGTGCGGTGAGCCACACCCCGAAGACAATGCCCGCCAGGATCGCCAGGGCATAGAAGCGTACCGTCAACGGCCCGAGTTGGAAGGCACTGACGGTAGGGGAGGGGAAGAACAGTTCTGTCGCGACAGGGGTGTTCATGGCCGGGTCCCTTATTTGATGTAGGAGAAGACGGCCATCATGCCGCGTTCGGCATGGTAGGCGTTGTGGCAGTGGGTGAGCCACTGGCCCGGGTTGTCGGCGTCGAAGATCACCGTCACGGTCTGTTTGGGCCGGACAATGACAGTGTCTTTGCGTGCCCCGCCGCCGGAGACCTGGAACGTATGCCCGTGCAGATGCATCGGGTGCCACATGTCGGTGTCGTTGATGAAATTCACTTCAACCCGTTCACCTGCCTTGATATCGAAGGTGTTACCGTACGGGTTGTTCATGTCGAAGCGTTTGCCATTGATGCCCCAGTCGTAGTTCATCATGCTGCCGGTGAGGTGAACGTCATGGGTCCGGTCCGGGGTTTTGTCCGCCAGCGCGACTTTAGGATCGGCTTTCAGCTGGCCCCCGTCCACCACCGTACCTTCCAGTTTGTTCGGGAGTACGGCGGGCAGGGGCTTCCTGCCGGTGCCGGTGCTGATGAACCCGAGTGCCTGGCCGGTCTTGCCCTCGGCCAGCGCCATGACGGGGGTATAGCCGTCCCTGACGGTGAGGAGCGCATCGATGCGTTCGCCCATACCGAGGACCACGGCGTCAACGTCCTGGTGTTTAACCGGGAACCCGTCGGCGTGGGTGAGGGTGATTTTCTGTCCCGGGATCCCGACCCGGTAGGCGGTGTCCCCGGCGGCGTTGATGATCCTCAGCCGGATGACATCCCCTGCTTTCGCGCTCAGGATCTCGGCCTGGTCCGGTGCCTTTGAGTTGAACAGGTGGAACGGGTAGCGGACGTCCCCGGCGTCACCGCCCAAAAAGTCGCTGCGGGAACCCATCAGCATATGGCTCAAGCCCGATGATCCCTGTCCGGCCGAGGGGGAGGGGGTCGATCCCATTGACCCGGACATGGAGCCGTGGTCCATTCCGGGCATGGAACCGGACATGGACATGCCGCCGGAGAGCTCCTTCACGACTTCGTCAGGGGTGCCGGTGATGCCGTCCAGCCAGTCATCGAGCATGATGACCCAGTCGCGGTCGTAGACAAGTTCCTCGGCCGGGTCTTCGATGACCAGGGCACCGTACAGGGCGCGTTCGCGCTGCATCTCCACGTGGGAGTGGTACCAGTAGGTGCCGGGGTGGGCGAGCCGGAAATCGTAGGTGAACGTGCCCCCTCCGACCACGGGGTCCTGGGTCAGGCCCGCGACCCCGTCCATGTCATTGCGCAGGGCGAGTCCGTGCCAGTGGATGCTGGTGGCGTCTTTGAGGTCGTTGACGAGATTCACGCTCAGGCGGTCCCCGGCCTTGGCACGGATGGCTGGTCCGGCCAGTGCGCCGTTGTACCCCCAGGTGGTGATTGTCTTGGTTGCCACCGCGGCAGTGAGCGCAGCCGCTTGCAGGGGTTGGGTGACGGTGTTCCCGGAAGAGGGGCGCACGGCTTCACGTTCGGCGACGGCTGGGTCGGAGGCCGTCATGCGTTGCGCCGCCACGGTGCTGGGTTTAGTGCTGGCAGTGCATGCGGCCAGGGCTGCGGCCGCGGCGGTGGCGACCGATAGGCCCAGGAAGCGGCGCCGGTCCAGATGGTGATTCATAGCGACTCCTTGCTAAAGCGGTGCTTGCGGCTCCGCATGTGTCAGATGGGGGTAAGGAAGGTCCCGGAGAGGTTTTGCAGCTGGTAGATCCAGCGAACCCAGACTCCCGTGACCATGAGGATGCCCAGAACGATGAGCAGGGCGGCGCCGGCGATGTTGACGGCCCGGATGTGTTGACGGACGAAGGTCAGCGCGTTACTGACCCAGCCCAGTCCCAGTGCGGTGAGGGCAAAGGGAATGCCCAGTCCCAGGCAGTAGGCAAAGGCCAGCAGCGCGCCGCGCCCGGCGCTGCCGGTGGTGACGCTGAGCGACAGGACAGCACTCAGGGTCGGTCCCATGCAGGGGGTCCAGCCGAGGCCGAAGACGACGCCGAGCAGCGGGGCTCCGGCCAGGCCCGTCCGCCTTTCGAGGTTGATTTTGCGGGTTTGCTGCAGCCAGGGCACCAGCCCCAGCAGTGCCAGCCCCATCAGAATCACGACCAGGCCCATGCCGCGCATGAGTGCGTCCTGCCAGCGCAGCAGCCAGGAGCCGATCGCACCGAATGCCGCCCCGTAGAGGGTGAAGACCGCCGCGAATCCGAGCACGAACAGCCCCACTCCTGCCAGGACGCGGCGGCGGTTTTTCGGTTGGGTGGGGTCGGTCAGGCCGGAGACGAAACCGAGGTAGCCGGGTACCAGGGGGAGGATACAGGGGGACAGGAAAGATACCAGGCCCGCGGTCATCGCCAGCGGGATGGCGATCAGCAGCGCACCGGAGGTAACGGTGGAGGCAAAAAACCCGCCGATGTCCATCAGCGTCAGGCGGCGTCTGCAGGGCGGAAGGTGGCCCCGCCGTCGGTGGATACGACGAGCCCGCTCATCGTGGCAGCCCAAATCCACGGGGTGCCCCCGGATCCCTCGGATGCGGCGACGGCCTGGACACTGCCGTCAATCTTTCCGGTGCTCCTCCAGGTAAGGCCCCCGTCCACGGAGAGATAGACGCTGCCGTCCGGGGTGACCCCGGCCGCTTCCGCGGCGCTGGCGAAAGCGACGAACTGGATAACCGGCGCTCCCTGGATCATGGTCCAGGTGGTCCCGGCGTCGGAGGACCGTCGGAGGCCCTCAGGAGTCGTTGCCAGCACGGTGTCGCTGTAGGGGTTGCCGGCCAGGACGGCGGGGGTGAACCCGGCAGACGAGGTCTTCCACGTCGAGCCATCGGTGCTGGTGCGCATGGTTCCGTCAAAGCCGACGAGTCCGGACTTGGTTGTGGTCAGCGTATGGAAGTCCGATTCCCCTTGCCGGGAAACCTGGTCCCAGGTCTTTCCCCCGTCATTGCTCTTGAGGAGTCCCAGCGGGTTGGGCAGTGTTGAGTCTTTGCCTGGATGGCCGGAGGCGTAAAAGACGCCCTCGTCCATGGCGGTCGTGAAACCCATCAGGTCGTTGCTTGGTCCGATTTTGACACCCGTGTTTTTAGAGATGTCGAAGAGCCCTTCATGGGTCGCCAGCAGTATCTGCCCGGTTTCGGAGTTCACGCTCAGCCCGTGAACGTGGGAGCTGGGCCGCCCTGCTGCAGCCGGGGACGCGGCATCGGGCGCGCTGGCTGTGCCAGGGGAACAGGCTGACAGGGTCAACAGCAGGGCGCCGGCGGCGGCGAGGGCAGCGGCAGGCCGGCGATGGCGTGAAAAGTGTAGGGGCACGGGAAACTCCAAAGGACGGACCGGCCAACCGGGCGGACCAGGGTAACCGGGAAGGGTGACAGGGGAGGTGCCGGCCCCCCAGGGGGAAGAGAGCCGGCACCCGTTGGGGCGCTGACTACAGAGTGGCCAGCAGGTCCTTCATTTCCTGGATCTCGGCTTCCTGGGAGCTGACGATGTCCTTGCTGAGCTGTACCGCATCAGTGTTCTTGCCATCCGTGGTTTCGGTCCTGGCCATCATGACGGCACCTTCATGGTGGGCGATCATCTGGGTAAGGAACAGCTTGGCGGCCTCGGCGCCCTGGGCGGCTTCGAGCTTGGCCGTGTCATCGGCGCCCATCATCCCCTCCATGCTGTGCGCTGAAGCCGTACCGGTGGGCATGGCTGTGGGCTGGCCCCAGCTTTGAAGCCACCCGGTCATCTTGTCGATTTCCGGGCCCTGGGCTGCCTTGACCTTGGCGGCCAGGTCAGTTACGGCGGCAGGGATACCCTGCTTCTTGAGCATCATGTCGCTCATGGCCACGGCCTGGGTGTGGTGCGGGATCATCATCTGCGCGAACATCGTGTCCGCATCATTGAAGGCAGCCGCAGCCGCCGCTGAGCTTGCGGGGGCGGCGGTGGATGACATCCCGGAGCTTCCGTGGTTCATCCCGGACATGCCGCCGCTCTCAGAGCCGCCAGATCCCGACCCGGTCGAGCAGCCGGCCAGGGCGATGGCCGCGGCGATGGCGGCAGCAGAAAGTGTCAAAGTTTTTTTCATCAAAATCAGGGTCCTCAAAGTATCAGCGGCGCAAGTGCGCCCGTGGGCTGGCATGCAGCGGACCGTGCGGGGTCCGGCTTGTTTCATGCGGGCCGATGGCTGGAGTATGCGCCGGTGAAAGGCACGGCGCAGAGGAGTGATTTACGTCCGGCTGATACAGAGATCACCGGGGGAGGCGCTGGCCGGTGAGTAGGCATACGTGCTGCCGAGCACGGCGGCTGCACCAAAATCGGGCAGCTCATAGGGCGCTGGCCCAGGCAAGGGGGCGGAGAGAGTCGTGGTTCCCGGGGCCAGGACACAGGCCCCTCCACCGGCTGACATCTTGGTGCACGGCCCTGCAGGGGCACAGGAAGAGGAGGAGGAGGAGGAACCCGTGGCCGCCGGATCACTGGAAGCCACGCCTGCTGACATCCCGATAGCCTGGGTATGGCTGGCCGGCGTGGTTTGCAGCTGCATCGTCCCCCTCAAGCCTGACATTGACATGGCGGGGCCTGAGGGCATGTCGTGGGCGCCGATCATCACATGCATGCCGAAAATGCCAAAAATGATGGCCAGTGCCGCAGTCAGGAACCCGGCCCGCAGGAAGAAGGCGGTGAGACGACGACGGTGTACTGCGGTCACGACACTTCCTCCTTTTCGGTACAGGTTCTTTCAATACAAGGGTAACCGGCAGGGTGTTCCTGCAGGTCTCCTACTGGTCAACGCGCCCGGGCGGCATTCCGTTTCACCGTCCCTCACGGCAGCGGAGTGCTCCGGATTATCTGTGACGCCTGGTTTCAGGCGCTAAGGCCGCCCTCGCCCGCGGGCCAGCGGGCTGTATACGCTGGCCGTGGGACCTCTCCTGGGAAGCGCAAGGCCCCGGAGGATGGGCGCCGGAGAAATGCGGATGTTAACTGCTGGCCAAGGTGTACCCCGCGGCCGTCACAGCCTCCCGCATCGCTGCCGCGTCAGCCATACCTCGCACCCGCAGGCGGGAGCGGCCGCCAGGGACGAGGTCAACGGAGGCAGATTCCACCCCATCAAGGGCAGAGACTGCCTTCTCGACCGTCTGCACGCAATGCCCGCAGGTCAAGCCGTCCACAGCGAATTCAACGGTACCGGTACCGTTGGCTGCGGTGGGGGCAAGGGCGGCTTCAGCCGAGCAGCAGCTGCACCCCGACGCCGCGGCAAGCGGCAGCTGGGTACGGATTTCAGTTTCACACATGTCAGTTTCCATTCCTTGACGAAGGACCAATGGGCGCTGGGATTGAACGGCTGTGAAAGCCAGACGCTGGGCGCCGGCCGGGACATACCACTTCACTGACAACAACAGAAACTATACCGGGAGGGGGTATTGGGCAGAAGTAGATATAGCTGTGATCTACGTCTCCTGTTATTCAAATGTGACAACTGATGCCGGAGTGAAGTACGGTCTAAGTCGTGCCGGTTTCTCCGAATGCGGCACTCTCGAGCAGACTTGCCTAACTCTGCCGCTGCCCGGGATCCGTTCGCAACTTTCGTCCGGCAGAGACGGGGAAACCAACAGCGACCTGCTTCGGGCAGGTCTTGGGGTGAAGTCGCGCCTGGTGCCATGCGTGTACCGGCCGGCCGGGTGTCTCCCATCCGAATCCGACAGCTAACCTCGCAGGCAGTGGGAGAGGCCTTTTCATGCCCATGCGCAAAAGTCATGGCCGCCATCGTGCGGTCCCTGTCCAGACCAGTGCCCTTGGGGTCCTGTCCAAATCTGTTGCCGGCAACGCCGGTGTCGCAGGCCGCCAGGCAGCTGTTATTGCGGCTGCTTCCGGCCTTGTCCTGACCAGCGGTATTGCCGCGCAGGCAGCCGAGGCCCCACCCCAGCGTGATGCGGAGCCGGCCTCGACGTTGGAAGTTGCGGGCCAGGTCCAGGCGCCGCTCACCGCGGACTCCACGGTCCAGATCTCTTACGAACGTCCCGCGGTAGAGACCATCCCTGCCCCGGTGGTGGAGGCACCCAAGCCGGTCGTGGCGGAGACCCCCAAAGCGTCGACGGCACCTGCCCCGGCCGCGAAACCGAAGGCGCAGATTACCGTCGCTCCGGCCGCTGCAGCCCCGGTCGCGGCACCGGCAGCCGGGGGCATCAACGCTATTATGGTTTCCTCCGCCTACGCCCAGATCGGCATGATCCAGGACTGCACGCGGCTGGTGGAAAACGCCCTTAACGCCGCAGGGATCCCGGTGGGAGACCTTGGCCCGATGCAGTTCATGAACTACGGCACGGTGGTGACCGATCCTCAGCCCGGTGACATGGTCATGCAGCCCGGCCACGTCGGGATCTACGTCGGCAACGGTCAGGTCCTCAGTTCGGGCCTGAACGGCAAGAACGAAACGGCCGTGCACCCGCTGACGTGGATGACTTCCAAGGGCGCCGTCACCTTCGTCCGCGCTGGCAAATAAACCACTGAAGGCCGGCGATTCACTGCCTTGGGGGCAGTGAATCGCCGGCCTTCAGCATCCCGTGGCATAGCGGGAATCACTGTAATGGTCAGGTGCCGGCCCGAGGTTGGCTGGCAGGCTGGTCCCGGAGGACGGCGTGTGACTCAGGGTACATCCGACCCGCTCAGGCGGTGTCTTGAAAATGACTTGTCCGCACCATTCTCCGGGCACGGCCTGCCCGCGCGGATGACCTGATCAGAAGACTGTCCACCAGTTGGGTGTGACCCGTTACAGATGCATCTCCAAGCGACCCAGGCAGGCTCCTGTCACCTAACCGGGTTAATGAGAAGAGGAGAGCACACTATGGCGATCATCGCAGAGGAATTCGAGTTCGTCGTCGGAGTCGACACCCACGCCCGCACCCACACATTCACAGCCGTTCACTGCGCAATCGGTGCCGTGGTCGACACCGCGGTGTTCCCAGCCACCTCCGCGGGAATGGACTGAGCTATCACCTGGATCCGGCGCCGCACCGGCGGGGAAAGAGTACTCGCAGCGGTCGAAGGCACATCCTCCTATGGCGCCCAACTCACTCAAGCACTGCTGGCGGTCGGCATCGACGTGGGCGAAGTCAGGCCACCGGCACGCTCGTCACGGGCCCTGACCGGCAAGTCCGATCCCATCGACGCCGAAGCCGCTGCCCGCTCCGTCCTTGGACGTCCCCGCGAGCAAGTCATGGAACCACGCGCGGCCGGAACCCGGGCAGCGATCAGGATCCTGTTGGCCTCCCGGTCCCTGCTGGATCACCAACCGACAGCCAACCGCAACGCCCTCACAGCCCTACTCCGCGGCACCGACCTCGGAATCGACGCCCGGTCATCCCTGCGTGATGCTCAGATCAGCACCATCGCAGCCTGGCGCAGCTCCAACGTCGTGGACCCCATGCTTCGAATTGCACGTGCCGAAGCCACACGCCTGGCATCGGCCGTCAAAGACCTCACGATCCAGCTCGCCGCAAATCACAAGGCCTTGGCCCAGCTCACCGAAGAACTGGCTCCAGGACTCCAAACCACACCCGGAGTCGGTCCCGTAACAGGGGCGATCATCATTTGCGCCTACTCCCATCACGGCCGGATCCGTTCAGAGGCGGCCTTTGCCGCCCTAGGCGGCGTTGCGCCACGCCCTGCGTCCTCCGGTCACACCACCAGACACCGGCTCAACCGCTCCGGCGACCGCCAACTCAACCGCGCCTTCGACGTCATCGTCCGCACCCGAATGAGCTTCGACACCGCAACCAAGGACTACGTCGCCCGCAGCCGGGCAACAGGCAAATCAAACCGTGAGATCCGCCGGAACCTCAAACGCTACGTCTGCCGCTCCATCTTCCGCCAACTCCAAACCACCATGGCTTGACAGAACCCATAGAAGAGTCATTTTGTGCGGCTGCCGAAGCGGCGCAGCCGCAGCGAGTTGCTGACCACCAGGACCGAGCTGGCGGCCATCGCAGCGCCGGCGATCATCGGATTCAGCAGCCCCAGCGCGGCGACCGGGATGCCGACGGCGTTGTAGAAGAACGCCCAGAACAGGTTGGTCTTGATCGTGGCCAGCGTCCGGCGCGACAGCTCGATGGCCTCCGCGACCTGGCCCAGGTCGCTTCCCATGACCGTCAAATCAGCCGCAGCGATGGCGACGTCCGTGCCGCTGCCCATGGCGATGCCCAGATCCGCCTGGGCCAGGGCTGCGGCGTCATTGACACCGTCCCCGGCCATGGCCACTGTCGCCCCGGACTTCTGCAGTCGGCCCACGGCCTCAACCTTGCCTTCGGGCAGGACC
The DNA here is from genome assembly GCF_039907755.1 of Pseudarthrobacter sp. CC12. Classification (NCBI taxonomy): domain Bacteria; kingdom Bacillati; phylum Actinomycetota; class Actinomycetes; order Micrococcales; family Micrococcaceae; genus Pseudarthrobacter; species Pseudarthrobacter sp. CC12. Next base: position 72,569 of record NZ_JARDJH010000022.1, read on the forward strand.
CCCGCCAGGACATCCTGGGCCGGGATGCCCACCTGGGCGGCCACGGCTAACGCCGCCGAAGCGTTGTCACCGGTCAGGAGAACAGGACGGAGCCCCAGCTCCTTCAACCGGGCGATCGCGGCGGCAGAGCCGGGTTTGACCGTGTCGGTGAGGCTGACCAGACCGGCAGCTTCCCCATCGACACCCACCCAGATCACTGTCGCGCCAGAATCCTCCAGCGCCCGCAGCAACTGCCCCCCACCGGCGGGGCCATCAATACCGTTCTCCTGCAGCCAGCCGGCACGCCCCACGACGACGGCGCGGCCGTTCACCGTCCCGCGCACGCCCCCGCCGGGTGCGCTGTCAAAGCCCGCCACTGCTGGAAGCGGCCCATCCCTTCTTGCTGCCCGCACGATGGCGTGCGCAACGGGATGTTCACTGGCCGCCTCCACGGCCCCGGCCAGGACGAGCAGCTCATCCTCGCTGGTCCCGCCCAGGGCCTGGACAGCTGAGACGGACAGCTTGCCGCTAGTGACCGTTCCGGTCTTATCCAGCACGATGGTATCCACGGTCCTGGTGTCTTCCAGAACCTGCGGTCCTTTGATCAGGATGCCCAGTTGGGCGCCGCGGCCCGTTCCGGTCAGCAGCGCCGTGGGGGTGGCAAGACCCAGCGCGCACGGGCAGGCAATCACCAGTACGGCCACCGCGGCCGTGAAGGCCGCTTGCGGATCACCGGTGCTGAGAAGCCATCCTGCGAAGGTGGTGGCGGAGACACCAAGGACCACCGGAACAAAGACCGCGCTGATGCGGTCCGCCAGCCGGGCGATTGCCGCCTTCCCGCTTTGGGCCTGGCTGACGAGTTTGCCCATTTGGGCGAGGGTGGTCTCACTGCCCACACGGGTGGCTTTGACCAGCAGACGGCCGTTGGCGTTGATCGTCGCTCCGATCACCGTGTCGTCCACGCCGACTTCGACCGGCAGTGATTCGCCCGTGATGAGGGAGGTGTCCACCGCGCCCTGGCCCTCGACGACGAATCCGTCGGTCGGGATCTTTTCCCCGGGGCGGACGAGGAAGACATCGCCGGGGACGAGTAGATCGACAGGGACCTGGGACTCTGTCCCGTCCCGGACCACCGTGGCTTCCTTTGCTCCGAGGTTCAGCAGTGCGCGCAGGGCATTGCCTGCCCGCTGCTTGGCGTTGGCTTCCAGATACCGGCCCAGCAGCAGGAAGGTTGTCACCACGGCTGCGACTTCGAAGTACAGGGCATGGGCGCTCATGTCCATGCCGGGGTGCTGCGTCAGCGCAGGATCGGCTAAAAGCTGCCACGCCGAGAACAGGAAGGCGGCACTGACACCGATGGACACCAGGGTGTCCATGGTGGAGGCCAGGTGCCGGGCGTTGATCGCCGCCGCCCGGTGGAAGGGCCACGCGGCCCAGCTGACGACCGGGGCGCTGAGGGCAAAAGCAACCCAGCCCCAGTGCGGGAACTGTGCGGCGGGAACCATGGAGATCACCAGAACCGGCAAAGTAAAAATCGCGGCCACCAGAAGCCGGGGCCGCAGGGTCCCGGCAACGGCCTTCGCTGCGGCAGCCTGGTCATCCCCGCCCGCATCGGCAGGGTGAGCGGTCGCCGCCGCATCCTGCTGCGCCTTGTCCGCCGCTGCCCTGTCGGCTTTGAGCCCAGCCGCATAGCCGGTGGCGGCCACCGTGTCGAGAATCTGCTGGTCCGAAATGCCGTCCGGGACGATGACCCGGGCGGATTCCAGCGGCAGGTTTACACTGGCGTCGACGCCCTCAAGTTTTCCCAGTTTCCGCTCTACCCGGGCAACACAGGACGCACAGGTCATGCCCTGGATGTCGAGTTCGATGATGCGGGTGCCGGAGGCGAGGGTTTCCGTATCCACGCCTAACCGCCGGCCACGACGGTGTAACCGGCTTCAGCTATCGCCGCGTCGATCCGCTCCGCGTCCAGCTTGGCCGCGGACGTGATGGTGGCGACCGAGACGCCGTCCTTGTTCAGGGAAACGTCCACGGCAGCGACGCCCTCAAGTTCCTGCAGCTCTTCGGTCACCGATGCCACGCAGTGGCCGCAGTGCATCCCGGAAATATTGACCGTTGTCGTCACGCTCATGCGTTTCTCCCTAATCTTCTACCGCAGCAGGCGCCCAATGGCGTCCGTCGCTTCCTTAACCTTTGCTTCGCCGGCCTCATCCGAGGCGGCTGCAGCGTTCACCACGCAATGTCCTATGTGTTCTTCGAGCAGCCCCATACTCACGGCGTGAAGGGCTTTGTTCACCGCCGCGACCTGGGTAAGGATGTCGATGCAGTAGGCATCCTCACCGACCATGCGGGCGATGCCTCGTACTTGGCCTTCGATGAGCTTCAACCGGCGAAGGTAAGCCTCTTTTTTGTTGCTGTACCCGTGGTCCGCAATCGCGGCGGACGGGAAGCTGTCACTTTCATGGGCCATGATGGTCCTCTCCATAACCCTCCCTTTATATACCCCCGCGGGGTACCGATTCAAGTACCCCCAGGGGGTATTCGGCTGCGCCACAGCCGTTCATGAATTGCGGCACGGTTGTCACCTGCCCCCAGCCCGGAGACATGGTCATGCAGCCCGGCCACGTCGGCAACGGCCAAGTCCTAAGCTCCGGCCTGAACGGCAAAACGAAACCACCGTCCACCCCTGACCTGGATGACCTCCAAGGCGCCGCCACCTTCGTCCGCGCAGGCTAACAAACCACTGAAGGCCGGTTGTTCAGTACCTTGGGGGCACTGAACAACCGGCCTTTGGCGTGCCCGCCGCAGCAACAGCATGACGCACCTTTCCACATGCTGTTGCCGCTGATTCCGGGCACTGTACGGACGGATCCCCTGATGCGGCACCTCGGGTTCGGTTCCGCCAGGTGGAGCGCCGCCCGCCACGGGACTTCGGACCCTTGCGGTGACCACCAGCAGGGGAAACACTGAGGCACACGTGAAGAACTGGCGGAAGGCGGTGCCCATGGGCGGGAATGGTGTATTCAGGATCGTGGTGGGGGTGGATGGTTCCGCTCCCTCGCGCCGGGCTTTGGAGTGGGCAGTGGAAGAAGCGCGGCTGCGCGGCGGGAAAGTTCGCGCCGTGACCGCCTGGGCCTTCCCGCCGGTGACGGTAGGAATGGAAGGCCTGATCCATGACCCAGACCTCTTTCCCCAGGCTGCCCGCCGGCTCCAGGACGAAGCGCTGAAGCGGGTGGACAGCAAAGGGGTCCCCGTCACCGGCGAGGTCGACCAAGGCACCGCGGCCGCGGTCCTCCTCCGGGCGGCAGAGGACGCTGACCTGCTCGTTGTTGGCTCCCGGGGTTTGGGCGGGTTCACAGGGTTGCTGCTCGGATCGGTATCCAGTCAGCTTGTTCATCATTCGCCATCCCCGGTGCTCGTTGTCCGGTCCCGGCATGGTGCCGAGGAATGAGCCGTTCCGGCAAATACCGGAGGAAAATTCCTGAAAGCAGAGTCTGTGACAGCTGACCATTCTTCCCACCATCCTCAGACCGCCCATGACCGGCCAGGCCCTTCAGGGCATGGCCTCAGGAGCAGGTTCCAGGCGTTGTGGCACGCGCTGGTCGGTGCGGTCGGCCTGATCATGGGGCTCCTGCCGCACGTCCTGCACCATATTGGGCTGCTCGCCGGGACGGCGCTGGTCGCCGGATCCGGCGGCACCGCATTGTTCGGCGCGCTCGGGCTGCTGGCGTCCGTACCCATGCTGATCCGCCTTTACCGGCGGTTCGGCAGCTGGGTCGCCCCGGCTGTGGGTTTGCTGGTCTTCGCAGCCATGTTCTCCCTGTCCGCGTTCGTCATCGGCCCGGCCATCAGCGGCGCCGGAGGGGACGCGACACCTTCCCCGGCGCCCACTGCTGACCACACCGATCACCCGGGCCACTAATCAGCGCCCGGGGGATCCGGTGCGGGGCTAGTTGTACTGAGTCAGGACGTTGGTTACATCGTGAATAGGTGAAGACCTCTTAGGTTGGTGGTTACCACACACAGCCAAC